>JAJYAH010000765.1 GCA_021779635.1 Pseudomonadota bacterium
CGATACCGTAACTTCATGCGCGGACGGCCTGGCCGCCCTGACCACGTTCTCCTTTGACGCCATCGTGCTCGATCTGATGTTACCGGACGGCTCTGGACTGGATCTGCTGTCAGATATCCGTTCCGCGGGGAACACCACGCCGGTCCTTCTGCTCACCGCACTCGATGAGGTCATCGACCGGATCAGGGGACTCGACGCTGGCGCGGACGACTACCTTGGGAAGCCGTTTGACCTGGACGAGTTAGCCGCACGCGTGCGTGCCATCGTTCGACGAAAGGCAGGTCGAGCCACGCCGCATCTGAGTTACAATGGGATCGTGCTCGATCCGGCGGCGCTCAACGCATCCGTGGCGGGGAAGGCCATTAACCTTTCACGCCGTGAATTCGCGGTTCTATCCGCGCTCATGGAGCGGCCCGGAACGATTCGTTCGAAGAACGACCTCGAAGAACGCTTGTACGGTTGGCAAGAAGAGATCGAAAGCAATGCTGTTGAGGTGCATATACACAATTTACGCAACAAAATTGGACGTGACATAATCGAGACGGTGCGCGGAATAGGATACCGAATGCGGGAAGTTCAATCATAATGCCCCGATCCATCAGAGGACGCCTCTTCATCATCCTAGCGGTCGCAACGGGACTGATTTGGCTGTGCGCAAGTGGCTGGATCTTTTTTCAGACGCGCAGCGAAGTCGAGCACGTGTTGGATACCCGGCTTCAGGAAGCGGCCCGCATGGTGAGCTCGCTGGCGATCAACGGCGGTACGACACGTTCGGACGCGCCGCCATCTGAAGCACATCTCATGCCCGGAATTGCTAGCTATGAGCGTCAACTGTCGTGTCAAATCTGGTCACTTGATGGAAGGCTCGTTGCACGGTCAAGCGGAGCACCGAACGAAAGTTTAGGCCATGAAGCCGATGGATTTTCCGATCAGCAAGTTGGCGGCGAAGCCTGGCGCGTCTACGCCATCTCCGATCAAATAAAGAACACCCGAGTGCTCGTTGGGGACCGCCTCGGATTGCGAGAACGACTCGTGAGCGACCTCATAAAGGGTCTGCTCTGGCCCGCCATGCTGATCGTTCCGCTACTTGGATTCTTGATATGGACAGTTCTGGGACGGGGGCTGCGGCCGCTTCAGCTCATGGCTGCCGATTTAAGAAATCGAAGCACCGATGATATGAGCCCCGTTGATGCAAACCGCGCTCCTCCGGAGTTGGCTCCTCTAGCGAACTCCCTGAACAGCCTATTTTTGAAGGTTGAGACAGCTCGCAAGCATGAGCGCGAGATTACAGCCTTCGCCGCCCATGAATTGCGTACGCCTCTGGCTGGCCTGAAAACTCAAGCGCAGGTCGCTATCGCAACGCATGATCCCGACACACGAGCCAGCGCACTTCGACAAATCGTGATTTCGGTGGATCGGACGTCAAGGCTTGTACGTCAATTGCTGGCGATCGCTCGCCTCGATGCTCGGGATAACGTCGAGCAGAACGACGAAATCAATCTCGGCCAGCTTGTTGAGGAGATTGTATCGGCCGAAACGACCGCTGAGCCGGTCAAAGTGATCTTGGAGCAAGCCCTCTACGGCATCAAACTCGTAACAAATCGCGAATTGTTGACGGTAACCTTAAGAAATCTTCACGAAAATGCCATTCAACACGTCAAGCCGGGCGGCAGCGTAAGCTGGAGCGGTTCGTGCGACGATTCTTGTGTCAACCTTGTCGTAGACGATGATGGTCCCGGTATCCCGGAATCCGAGCTAACACTGGTCACTAAGCGCTTTTTTCGCGGCCGTCATAAAAGCCCTTACGGCAGCGGCTTGGGACTTTCAATTGTCCAGCTCGCGCTCGAAAAACTTGGCACTTCGCTAGTTCTAAAAAACAAAAGTGGTGGAAACGGCCTAATCGCAACCTTGTCTTTGCCGCAACGCGCGGCCGTCGCCCGACGCGGCCTCGCTGTCCACGCAGGATAAACTCTTTATATGAAGAGCAAGTGTCCACTCTTATAGAGGACATAGATCGCTACTATGAAAATCAATTATGCAAAGACGAGATTCAGAGCGCTGTTGAATTGCGAAAGATGACTTGCAAGACACATCCGAACGAGACCGCCGACAAATCCTCCACAAATGAACTCAGCAGCCACCTACCAGTCCATGAAGCCAGAAAAGGCTAATTCATGGCTGTCGTTAAATCGCTGTCGCTGCTGGTCGCGACTTGCCGCGACGGGTCGATGGCTGTCATGGGTTGATAATAGAGGAAATATCGCAGATTTGCGTCGTGTGGGGAAAAGCGGTAGCGCTCTCCCGACTCGAGCCGCAGAAGATTCCGCTGGTGATGAGCCAGGACGAGACCCGGCGCCTGCTCGCGGTCGCGAGCAGCCTCAAGGTTCGCGTGCTGCTCAGTCTCGGCTATGGCTGCGGCCTGCGCGCCGGCGAGGTGGTCAGGCTGAAGGTCAAGCACATCGACAGCGCGCAGAAGATCATTCGGGTCGAGCAGTCCAAGAGCCGCAAGGACCGCAATGTCATGCTGTCGCCCGACACGCTCGACCTGCTGCGCCAATGGTGGAAGACGCGCCGGCGGGGTTTCGATTCCACAACCCCGGTGGAGGAGCGCTGGCTGTTTCCAGGTCAAAGGTCCGGAAAGCCGATGACAACCCGCCAACTCAACCGCCTGTTCCATGAGGCGGCCGATGCGGCCGGAATCCGCAAGGGCGTAACGCTCCATGCGCTTCGACACTCCTTTGCCACCCATCTCCTTGAACGTGGCACCGATATTCGCGTTATCCAAGCGCTGCTGGGGCACGACAAATTGGACACGACAGCGCGCTACGCCCGCGTCGCCACCGGCACGATCGCTGGCATCAAGAGCCCGCTCGACCTGCTGTCGCAGCCTTGCAAGAAGCTCAAGAAGAACAGCAAAGACCAGCCGCCGACGTAACGGCCCACGGTCATGTCTCGCCCGGTGCTGGAGGTCGCGGATATCTTCCGCGACCACGGAACGGCATGGCGTCGTGCCAATGTCGGTCACGTCAGCCTCGACCAGATGAAGGTGATGTCGGCCATCGAGCGCTGCCGCACGGCGGCGCTCGGCGGCCATGTGGCGCGCTGCGAAGATTGCCCGCACACGGTCATCGCTTACAACAGCTGTCGTAATCGCCATTGTCCGAAGTGTCAGGGCACGGCCGCCAAGGAATGGCTCACCGCGCGCGAGGCCGATCTGCTGCCGGTGCCGTACTTTCATGTGGTGTTCACGCTGCCGGCCGCCATCGCGGACATCGCCTATCAGAACAAGGCCGTGATCTATGACATCCTGTTCACGACATCGGCCGAGACCATGACTACCATCGCGGCCGATCCCAAGCACCTCGGCGCCCGCATCGGCATCACCTCGGTTCTCCACACCTGGGGCTCGGCGCTGACGCATCATCCCCATGTCCACATGATCGTGCCGGGCGGCGGCATCTCCATTGATGGCACGCGGTGGGTACCGTGCAGGCCAGACTTTATCCTGCCCGTGAGGGTTCTCTCGTGCCTGTTCCGGGGATTGTTCCTGGCCAAGCTCGTCGCCGCCATCCGGGCCGGACGTCTCAAGTTTTTCGGCGTCCACGCCCGCCTCGATAACATCAGAGCCTTCAAGGCGTATCTGGCGCCGCTGCGCAAGATCGATTGGGTGGTCTATGCCAAGCGGCCGTTCGGCGGCCCCAGGGCCGTGCTCGCCTATCTGTCGCGCTACACCCACCGGGTCGCCATCTCCAATCGCCGCCTGATCACAGCCGACCACACCGGCGTCACCTTCAAGTTCAAGGATTACCGCATTGAGGGACCCGGCCGTTACACCACCATGACGCTGTCGACC
>JAJYAH010000766.1 GCA_021779635.1 Pseudomonadota bacterium
GCCGCCCCGGGCGGGCCGCGCCGTGGCCTCTTCCTCTTCCTCGCGCGGCAGCGCTTCGACCCAGGTCTGGCCTGAATCAAACCGGCCGGGAAAGTCGCGCAGCAGGTAGAACGTCTTGGTCAACACATGATCGCGCGGCACCGGCTCGAGCTCGGGCACGTCAAGCGAGGAAAGGATGTTGCGCAAGGCCTGCATGCCGGGCGTCTGCGATGCGCCGCCTTCTCCCGGCGGCGCCTCGATGGCGTCGCGGGTATCGAACAACACGGTGCCGCCCTGTTTCATGTAGGCATCGATGCGGTTGATGGCCTCTTGCGGCGGCTTCGATGCGCCGGGCACAATGGGCCAGTAGATCAGCGGAAAGAACGCCAGTTCGTCGCGTGCAGGGTCGACGCCGATCGGGTCGCCGGCTTCCAGCGCCGTGCGCTGCGCCAGAAACAATGTCAGCCCGGACATCCCTGCCTTGACGATGGAATCCACGTCGGCGTTGCCGGTGACGACATAGGCGAGCCGGGTTTGCGAAACCGCCTTGATGGCAAAATCGTCCTTGTCGTCGGCGCGGGACGGCGATGGCGCGGCCAGCATCGCGGACAGAAGGAAAGCGAATGCGAGCGCGGCCGATACCGCGCGGCGTCGCAGCAGCGCTGCGACGCCGGCGCCGAGCAGGGCGACGATGATCGCGTCGATCAGGAACAACGCCAGCGCGGATGACAGCAGGATACCACGCAGATCGTGCGGTTCGGAGTTGGTGTAGCTGGCACGCCGCGCGCGCAAGGCCGAGGTATCGAGCGGCGCAATGCGATCGGCCGCCGCCAGCGCATTCACTGCCAGCGGTCCGTCAGTCGGACCGTAAAATCCGGGCGGATGATCGATGCTCGCCCTGTCGCGGTAATCGGCCGAGAGCGGCTTGGCCGTCGAGGGCGGCGGTCCGAACGCGCCGAAGCCATCCAGGATCCGCAGCGGCGCCACCGTTTCGGCGGTTCCTTCGCTGGCGACGCCCGCGCCAGGCGTGGACGTGTAGCCTGACATATCGACGATGCGCCTCAGCATCTCGACGAAGGTGCCAGACATCGGCAGATCGGACCAGCGCATGTCGGCGCTGACATGAAACAGGCTCACGACGCCCTTGCCGCGGCGTTCGCCGGTTACCAGCGGCGTTCCATCCTCCAGCGAAGCCCAGCTCTTTGTCGCCAGCACCGCATCCGGTTCGGCAAGCACCTGACGGTTGACGGTGACGTCCTTCGGCACCGCCAGCCCGGCGAAAGGACCGTCGGCTGAGAACGCCGCGAGGTGCTGCGGCTTTTCCCAGGTGAGACTGCCGCCGAGGCTGCGTCCGCCGCGGCGCAGCTTCACCGGCACAAGGTCGTCATCCGCCTGCGCGAGGCGCGGGCCGGCAAAACGCACCAGCACGCCGCCTTGCTCGATCCACGCGTTGATGCGTTCGCGAATTTCGGGCGACAGCGTGCCGACATCGGCAAGCACCATCATCGGCAGCTTCTGGTCGAGAAATTGCGTGATCGCCTGTTGCGGCGCGCCGCGATCGCCGAGCCGCACATCGGCGAACGGCGCCAGCGCCCGGGTGAGATAGAAGGTCGAGGCCAGCAGCGGCTGGGCGGTATCATTGCTCGATCCGCTGACGACGCCGATCGCACGGCGCCGCCATCGCTTGTCGAGCAGTTGTACGGCGCCGGCAGACCGCTCGCCGGCGATTTCAAGCCGCGCGATGTCGTTGCGCAATTCAACCGGAAGATCGAAGGCGGCCTCGGTCTCGCGGTCCTGCGGCGCAAAGCTGTAGCGGGCCTCGCCGATCGGCGAACCCTTCAGGTCGATCGCGCGCACAACGCCGGCGGCAGCGCCGCCACCGGTGCGCAGCACCTTCACCGTCATCTTCGCGGCGGCATTTTCGGCGGCCGCCAATGCGAGCGCGGAAGGAGCGTCGCCTTCAAAAATCGTCAACGCGCGGTCCCCGATGGTTTTACCCAGGCCTTCGAGAAATTCGGCTCCGCGTCCGGTATCGACGCCGTCCGACAGCCAGGCGATTTCACAGTCGCCGGCTGCTTTCAGGAAACGTCCGATCGTGGGAAGCGTTTCGACCCGCTCGATCGAATAAGGTTTGGGCGTGAGCTGGCGCAACGCCACGCGCGCCGCACCGCCCGGCATGATCGTGATGTCGCGCGTCGGCTCCGACAGCGGAACCAGCGCGACGCCGCGCCGGTCGTTGTCGGCATTGGCAATCAATTCATCCGCGGCCTTGATCCGGACATCCCAGCTGGAAGCGGCACTCCAGCCGTCGTCGAGCAGGATCATGAGCGGTGCATGACTGCCGGCAATGCCGGTTCGCGGATTCCAGATCGGTCCGGCGGCCGCCAGAATAAGCAGGGCCGCGGCCAGCAGGCGCAACGCCGTCAGCCACCATGGTGTCCGCGACGGGGTCTCTTCCTTCGGCGCGATATCGAACAACAGCCGCGTCGGCGGGAACTCGATGCGCCGCGGCCGCGGCGGCATCACCCGCAGCAGCCACCACAACAGCGGCAGGCCCAACAGACCCAGCAGCAAAAGCGGTTCGGCGAAGGTAAGAGGGAAGCCGGCGATCATGCGCTTCGCCCCGCCTTGACGGTGGTGGCGCGCGCGCTGCCCTTGTTCACCATCATGCCCGCGTGCAGGAACAGCAGCAGTTCGGCGGCCGAGCGGCTCGTGGTATGGGTCGAGAACAGCCAGTCGAGCTTGCCCGCCTCGCTGCGAATCTGGTCGCGGTGCAGCGCCACGCGCGCCACATAATCGCCGGCCCATTTTTCGGCGCGGCCGGCGGTGATAACGCCGGCGCCTTCCGGTTCGACGAATTCGACGCGGCCGGAATAGGGAAAGCTTTCCTCGGCCGGATCGACGATCTGGACCAACGCGCCGTGCGCGCCCGATGCCGACAATCCGGCGAGCATGCTCTTGATATCGCCGATCGGCGACCAGAAATCCGACAGCACCACGATCTCGGCGAGCGCCGACGGCACAAATGACGGCGGCAGGCTGAGGCGGGCGGCGTCGTCATGCAGCAACGCCTGCGCCATCTTGTCGATGACGTTGCGGCTCGCGGTGGGATTCAACAGGCCGGGGATGCCGACGCGTTCGCCGCCCGCGACCAGGAGTTCGGCGAGCGCGAAGGTCACGATCAGGGCGCGTTCCAGCTTGCTGTCGCGCGAGGCTGCGGAGGCAAACGCCATCGACGGCGAGCGGTCCGGCCATAACCACACCGTGTGCGCGGCCTCCCATTCCTGCTCGCGAACGTAAAGATGGTCGTCACGCGCCGAGCGCCGCCAGTCGACGCTTTGCGACGGCTCGCCCGAAACGAAGCGGCGGTATTGCCAGAAGCTTTCTCCGGCGCCGGCGCGCCGCCGGCCGTGCAGGCCGTGGATCACATTGGCGGCGATGCGGCGAGCTTCAAGCACGAGGCGTGGCAGCGATGCGGCGAGCGATCGGCTTTCGCCATCGGCACGTCGGACTGCTGCGATCTCCCGGGTTGCGTGCTTGGTCTCCGCTGCCATCAACCGATCCGCGTCTTCAATTGCCTGATGACGTCGGGAATGGTGCGGCCTTCGGCGCGGGCGGAAAACGTCAGCGCCATGCGATGCTTGAGAACCGGCTCGGCAAGATCGAGCACGTCGTCGATCGACGGCGCCAGGCGGCCGTCGAGCAATGCGCGGGCGCGAACCGCCAGCATCAGCGACTGGCTGGCGCGGGGACCGGGTCCCCAGGCGATCAGCTTGCCGCTCTCGCCGCCTTCCGGACCAGGACGGGCGGAACGGACCAGCGAGAGGATCGCTTCCACGACCGAATCGCCGACCGGCAGGCGCCGCACCA
>JAJYAH010000767.1 GCA_021779635.1 Pseudomonadota bacterium
CGCCGCCAGGGCTTTTGCAAACATGCCGGTCATCATTGTTGGCTACAGCGGCGGCTTCGTCCCGACGGCCTGGAGCCTGGAATTGGGCGGTCTTGGCAATCGCGTGCGCGGCGTGTTCCTTCTCGATGCGGTGTACGGCGAATTGGACAAGTTTGCTTCCTGGATCGTGAACAACCGATCGGGCTTCTTCGTGAGTGCGTATACGCGTTACACCCAGCGGCACGACCAGGAGCTGATGCAGATGCTGAGGAACAAGGGCATCGCCATATCGGATGACATGGATGGCCCCTTGCGTCCCGGCAGCGTCGTATTCGTGAAGACACCCGATGGCGTGACGCATCGCGATTACGTTACGCACGCCTGGGCCGACAAGCCTGTCAGGGAAGTGCTGGCGAAGATGACGCCCGCGCTGACGCGGGTTGCGGCAAGCACCGCTGACACAAGATAAAAACCAGATCCTGACTTATCGCGTCAGTTTCGCGTCGTGCCGAAATCACGCGTGGAGATCACCGTAATCAGCGCCAGCGCGACAAAGACCATCGCGACGTATCCTGAACCGTGCAGGAGATCGCGCGAATACAATATGCCACCGATCGCCGAGCCGACGGCCTGTCCGACGTAGAGTACCGAGGTATTGAGCGACACCGATGCCGACGCCAGCGCGGGCGCCGCACCGACCAGCCGAACCTGCTGCATCGAGTTGGTGGAGGCAAATCCCAGTCCCCAGATCGCGACCGAACAGGCCATCAACGGATAAACGCCGGCGGTCAGGGCCCAACCGGTGATACCCGTCAGCAGCAGGACCGTGAACAGTACCGACGTCTTATAGGCTCCCCAGACGTCGACGATGCGACTGGCGATAACAACGCCGATGAAGCCGCAAATCCCGTAGATCGCAAATACCAGCCCGACCGCGTCGGGGCCGGCATGGGTGAGCTTGACCAGGAGCGGTCCCATGAAGGTGAACACGACGAACTGGCCGGACATCTGCAACGTCGTAATCAACAGCAGCACGATGATCGCCCGGTTACGCCCGACCTCGGTCCAGGTCTTCAGGTCCACTCGCGCGCCGCTCAATCCAGCCGGCAGCCGCCAGACCAGCAGAAGAAAACTGAGCGTGCCGATTACACCGATGCAGCCATAGGCCGCGCGCCAGCCGTAGTGGCTCGTCATAAATGCGATCAGCGGCAGGCCGACCGCCGCGGCCAGCGACCAGCCAAGAAATACATAGGCAATCGTGCCGCCGCGCTTGTCCGGTGGAACGATGAGAGCGGCGGTGCCCGCCGCCTGCGGCGTGTAGAGGGCGCCGACCGCGAGCATGATCAGGCGAATGATTAGAAGGGTCGCGTAGTCGGGTGCAAAGGCCGACGCGGCATTGGCGAGCGCGAACACCGCGAGCGTCGCGGTCAGCAGCGTGCGGCGCTCGATCCGGCTGGTCAGCCACGCCGTCAACGGTGAGCCGACGCACAGTACCACGGCCCCGAAGGTGATCAGCAGCCCCGCCGTGTGGACTGTGACGCCGAGATCGGATGACAGCTCGATCAACATGCCTGCCGGCGCCAGCACCGAGCAACCCGTAACGAGATTTCCCAACATCAGGGCGGTGGGCGCGAAACGGCGCCCGGCGCGGGAGTCTTCAGGCAGGTTTTTCATGCATCTGCATGTAGAACACGCCCGTCCCGAATAAAAGGGCGCCGACGGATTATTTCGCAGCGTGGTCGCGCCCCCCGGTTCCCAGGCGAATTCAAAGCCACCGGTCGTGCCGGCCTCACTGTGCCGGAGCAGGTGCGAGATCGGGAGACACGATCGCGGGCCGCGTATTATTCGAGGAAGCGGGACACGACGCAGAAAGCTGCGTCCAGGCCGGCTCCAGACCACGGGTATCTATTTCAAATATTTCCTGGTTGGTTTTTCCATCCGGCATCAACCGCCCCTCCCCCATCTGCAGATGAGGAGCCGCCAGCACCACTTTCATGGCAGTCGACGCAATCGTCCCACTCCAGGCTTCGTACGCTCCTATTCGCGCGGGGAAAGTGCCGAAGGCCACCGGCCTATCCGACCCCACCATCATGACCACCGAGTTCATGCCTTCGGCAGCCTTGTCAAATTCCCGGGCGAACATCAGCCGTGCGCGGTCCTTGTTCTCGCAGAACAACCGCCACTCCATCGTTCGAAACGCATCACCTTCGTCTCTCTTCGCGAGGGCGACTTTGCGGATAAAGGGACGGGATTCGGCTTCCAGGGTCCATGCGGTTTCGGCGACGGGCCGCGTGTCGATGCCGAAGCGATAGAGCTCGGGCCGCGTGAGTATGTGCGCATTCTCGAATTTCACGGTTTTGATCAGATCGACGAGTTCGTGGCTGATGCCCATCGCCGCAACAAAGGCCGTCCTTTCGCGATCCGCCCGGGCCAGGCCGCGGTTGGTGGCAGCCGCAATCAGTTCCGGCGGGGCATGTCCGCGAACGAGCAAAGTGAATTTGGAATTGTGGACAGCCATCGTGGCATCGGGAGCCACCTCGCGCGTCGTGGCTCCGAGAAACAGATAACCGCATGCCGAATTGCATATCGCCTGACGCGTCACGATCTCGGCCTGGACTTCGTCACCTCCTGTCTTGATCTTGAGGCACGCGTCGTCGACCTGCGCTCCCGGAGCACAGGCGGAGACAATCGTCCGCCCTACCCGGGCAACACCCTTCCGGCTGCGCAACAAGCGCCCAATCACGAAGGCCTGTTCGACCGAACCACCCGGCGAATGAAGATAGATCGGACGTTGCGTGTCTTTCACATCTTGCAGGAAGCGGCGAATGCGCGGGGCGGCGTTGCGATCAACATTGCCTTCAACGGCGATCCAGCGGTCACATCCAGGCCCGCATGAATTAGCCGGCCCCTTTGCCGGATAGATGATCAGGTTCGGCGCGAACCCGTTATTCTTGGGAAGAGGTGTCGCGCGCAGCTCCCCCTGGACCAGCAGCAGGCTTGCGAGCACGAGGACGCGAACGATCATGGGAAATGGCGGGGTTGGAAAAATACCGGAAGGACGGAAGCACACCGAGGCTAAACAACGAATGGCAAGACCGCAACCTTAGCGAGCGCAGAAATCATCCTGACGTGAAGGCAGGTTCAAGCCCGCCAAGACCATGATTTTTGGCGGTTGCAGGAGCCGAATCGCCTGCTATACCGCTCGTCGACGCTTACCTGCGCTCGTTCGCAGGAGTGAGCCACAGGAGACCGCCATGCCCGACAAGAATACGCCCGCGTCAGGATTCCAGTACAGCCTCTCGAATCTGAAACCGGTCGAGCCCGTGCACAAGATCAGCCTCACCTTCCCCGACGGCGCCAGGCGCGAATTTCCCAGGAACATCACCGGGATGGACATCGCGAAGGGCATCTCGCCCTCGCTCGCCAAGCGAACCGTGGCGATGGCGCTCGACGGCGCCATGGTCGATCTCGCCGATGGCATCGAGCATGACGCGAAAATCGAATTCATCTCCCGCGACGATCCGCGCGCGCTGGAACTGATCCGGCACGACGCCGCCCACGTGCTAGCCGAAGCGGTGCAATCGCTGTGGCCCGGCACCCAGGTCACGATCGGTCCGGTGATCGAGAACGGCTTCTATTACGACTTCTTCCGCAACGAGCCGTTCACGCCGGAAGATTTTTCCGCGATCGAAAAGAAGATGCGCGAGATCATCGCGCGCGACAAGCCGTTCACCAAGGAAATCTGGGATCGCGAAAAGACCAAGCAGGTGTTCCGCGATGCCGGCGAAATGTTCAAGGTCGAGCTGGTCGATGCGATCCCGGCGGACCAGACCATCAAGATCTACAAGCAGGG
>JAJYAH010000065.1 GCA_021779635.1 Pseudomonadota bacterium
CCGCCGGTGAGCACAAGAAACCCACAGTCGCACCAAGTTGTTCAGGCAAGACGAACTGGGAAGACGGTTGCTTCTCGCCCAGGAGCGCCTTGGCAGCCTGCTCCTGGCTGATCCCTTTCTGCGCAGCAACGTCGCTGATCTGCTTTTCGACCAGAGGCGTTCGTACCCAACCAGGACACACCGCGTTGCAGGTCACGCCGCTGCCGGCAGTCTCCAGGCCAACCACCTTTGTCAGGCCGACCAGTCCGTGCTTGGCGGCAACGTAGGCGGCTTTATGGGTCGATGCGACGAGACCGTGGGTCGAGGCGATGTTGATGATACGCCCCCAACCCTGCCTTTTCATTTGCGGGATTGCCGCTGCAATCCCGTGAAATGCGGCTGACAAATTAATAGCCAGGATCGCATTCCATTTGGCGGTTGGAAATTCCTCGACTGGTGCCGTGAACTGAATGCCGGCGTTATTTACGAGGATGTCGAGACGCCCGAATTTCTCGACCGTTATAGCGATCAATCCACGCACGGATTCTTCTTCTGACATGTCGGCGCCATCGTAGATGGCGTGGACGCCGTGCTCGCGCTCGATACCCTTACGATTTTTCTCGATTTCGCTCGGCTCCCCGAAGCCATTCAACACCACATCGGCGCCGAGCTTGGCGAGCACGGTGGCTATCCCAAACCCAATACCGCTGGTCGATCCCGTCACAATTGCAACTTTGGCCTTCAACATTGGAAGCTCCTTTTTCGAAATTCGCTCCGAGAATTTGATGTGGATCTCAAGCGGCAGCCGCCGACATCTTAATTGGCGGCACCGCGCGGAAGGCAATCGCGAGCCTGTTCCAGGCGTTGATAGTCGCGATCAGCATCGTCAGGTTGACCGTCTCGGCGTCAGAGAAATGCGCGCGGACTTCGTTATAGGCCTCGTCTGGTGCGCGCGTTTCGGAGATCAAGGTCACTGCTTCGGTCCAAGCCAGCGCAGCTCGCTCGCGGTCGGTATAGGCAGGTGCCTCGCGCCAGGCATCCAGCAGGTAAAGCCGCTGCTCGGTCTCGCCGTGCTTCCGCGCATCTTGGGCGTGCATGTTGATGCAGAAGGCACAGCCGTTAATCTGGGAAGCGCGGGTCTTGACCAGCTCGATCAGGGATTGCTCAAGCCCTGACGACTGAATTTGCATCTCCAACGTTATGAGCGCTTTGACGGTTTCAGGCGCGGCCTGCTGAAAGTTCATGCGGGGCTTCATGGTTGTGCTCCTTTGGTTTTGAGGGACGGATGGTTAGTGTGCGGCGCCTGCGTCGAGGCGGTCGGGCTTGGTAAGCATCAGCGCAGCAGCCAGGGCGACGATCTGTGAGATGCCGAGCAGATAAAAGGTGTCACTGAAGCCGAGGATGAAGGCCTGCTTCTGGATGACCTTGCCGATCGCGACATAGGCATGGTGAAGGGCATCGGCGCGGTCGATCACGCCATGGCTCATGAAATATTGCGCGAGCTGATCGATCCGGGCGCGAGTCGCCTGTTCAAACGTGGATACAGATTGCGTTAGAATGTTGGAGTGGTATTGCTCGCGCTTCGTGAGCAGCGTCTGGAGCGCAGCAATTCCGATCGCACCGCCCAGGTTGCGCATCATATTGAACAAGGCTGACGCCGACCCCGCGTTCTCAGCTTCCATGCCCGCGGTCGCAACGCTCGATAGCGGCGCGAAGACGAGGGCTTGACCAAGCGCGCGGATAACGTTCGGCCAGAAGAGCTGATCGGCCGCATAGTCGTTGGTCATGTAGATGTTCATGAAGTTGGAGCCGCCAAAGAGCACAAAGCCGATGCCGATCACGAGGCGCGGATCGAACCGCTGCATCAGGCGAGGCACCAGCGGGATCAACAGAAGTTGCGGGAAACCCGTCCACGCGAGCACCATGCCGATCTGTTCCGAATTATAGCCCTGAATGCGCGACAGATAGACCGGCAGGATATAAACGGAGCCATAGAGAGAGACGCCGAGCAGGAAGTTTGCGAGAACCCCAAAGCCGAAATTACGGCGGAACAAGATTCGAAGGTTGAGCAGTGGATTCTTTGCTGTCAGCTCGATTGCGAGAAACAGCGTCAGCGCAACTGCCGCGATCACAGCCAAGCGAACAATGAAAAGCGAACCGAACCAGTCGTCCTTGTTGCCTTCTTCCAGTACGGTCTGGAGCGCGGCAAGGCCGATGGCCATAGTAATGATGCCCGGCCAGTTCCCCTCGCGCAGCAGTGACAGCTTCATCTGGCTCGCTTCGAGCGAAACGAAGAGCATGCCGATCATGATCGCGCCGGGCACGACGTTGACGTAGAAAATGTATTCCCAGCCGAAATTCTCCGTGAGATAGCCGCCGATGGTCGGCCCGATCGCTGGGGCAAAGGTCGCGGAGATCGCAAACATCGCAAGCCCGATCGGTTGCTTCGCCTTTGGCAAGAGCGTGATGATGAGCGTGAACGCCATGGGGATCAGCACGCCACCGGTGAAACCCTGCACGGCGCGCAGCGCGATCATCTGAGGCAGGTCCTGCGCCAGCGCGCACGCCGCCGAGAACACGAGGAAAAGGAACGCGTTGGTCAGCAGATAGATGCGAATAGAAAATACCTGGGCGAGCCAACCGCTGAGCGGAATCACGACAATCTCGGCGATCAGATACGAAGTCGAAATCCAGCCGCCGTCGTCGATGCCGGCGCCGATCCCGCCCTGAATATCGGCAAGGGAGGCATTGACGATCTGGATGTTCAGAACAGCCATGAAGGCACCGAGCGTGGCGCCGATCACCGCGAGCCACGTTTTGGCGGTGACGGCGGGAGCGGCTTGGGAGGCGGTTATCTCCCGATTTCCGCGCTCCGGAGTGGCGTCCATGGTTGTTTGCAGAGTGGCCATGATTGTTTCCTCGTCATTGCCGACGGAGGCGCATTCGCGCTCAGCTGCGAGGTCGGACGCCACGCGAGGCGATGCGCCGATCGTCTTCACGTTCCGCCGCCAAGACTGCGGACTTGGTGTTCACGGTCGGCACTGCCGACATGCCCGGACGTAGCAGGCCATTCAGGCTCTGGTCGTCGAGCGCGATCTTCACGGGGACGCGCTGCACAATCTTGGTGAAGTTGCCGGTCGCATTATCGGGCGGCAGCAGTGCAAACTCCAAGCCGCTAGCCGGTGCCAGGCTGTCGACATGACCTTTCAGCCTGACGGAATGAAAGCTGTCGACATAGAGTTCGACCGGCTCGCCACTACGCACGTGCGTCAGTTGCGTCTCCTTGAAATTCGCGACCACGTAGACCGCATCAAGCGGCACCACTGCCATCAGCTGCGTGCCTGCCTGAACATATTGACCAACACGGAGCGTTCGTGCGCCGACGGTGCCATCGACCGCTGCCGTGATCTGCGTGTACGACAGGTTCAGCGCCGCCTGCGCTTCGACAGCGCGGGCGTGGTCGAGCTGAGCGACGGCTTTCGCGCGCTCAGTTGCCAGGACCTCGATCCTCTTGTTGGCGGCGATCAGGCCGGCTTTACCCTGCTGCAATTGCGCGGTTTGCGCGCGCAGGGCGGCATCGGTTTGTTGCGCGCGCTGCACGGTGCCGGAACCCGATCTCATCAACTCGTCGTAGCGAGCGCGCTCTTCACGGGCGAACTTGAGATTGGCTTCGGCTGCGTCGACCTCGGCCGACTGCTGCTGGATCAGCGGCTGCTGCAACTCGATCTGAGAGTTCAGGTTCTCGACTGCAGCTTCGGAGGCCGCGACATCAGCTTGAGCCTGCCTCAGCGCTGTCCTGAAATCGCGGTCATCGATCCGCGCCAGCAGCTGTCCGGCCTTCACTTGCTCGTTGTCGGCAACCAGTACCTCCGCGAGATAGCCCGAGACTTTCGGTGCGACGATCGTGGAATCGGCTTTGACGTAGGCGTCATCGGTGGTTTCGAGGTAGCGACCGGTGGTGAAGTAGTAGTGACCGAAATCAGCCGCGCCCAGCACAGCCAGGGCCCCGACAATGGCTAGCGCCGTCCGGTGTACTGTCTGCCGCGATGGACGAAGCCGATTTTTATCATTCTGGTCAGCGACATAAGTAAGGGTCGACATGGTGTGCTCCTCGTGATCTCCAGCCGCCTTCAAGAAGCTGCTGCCTTGGACTGGAAGGTGCAGTGTTTTCCCTGTTGTGATAATCCGTCTATTTCTGGAATGATTGTCCATCGGATCGGGACAATAGGATACGTATCATGGACCGCTTCACCAGCCTCACGGCCTTTGTCCGCGTGGTCGAAAGCGGTTCGTTCTCGGCGGCGGCGCGCCGGCTCAACATGTCGAAGACGATGGTGAGCAATCACGTCCAGGCGCTCGAGGATCGTCTCGGTGTCCGCCTGCTCAATCGGACGACGCGTAAGGTCAGCCTCACGGAGATCGGCAAAACCTATTGCGACCGTGCCACGCAGATCCTGAGTGACCTCGAACAGGCGGACGATGTCGCGTCGGCGCTGCAATCCACGCCACGAGGAACGTTGCGCATCTACTGCATGACTCACGTCGTTCAGTTCGTCGCACCAGTGGTGACTCAATTCCTCGCGAACTATCCGGACGTCAAGGTGGAACTGATCATGGGCGAGGCCAGCATCGACATGATCGACGAAGGATTCGATGTCGCACTCCGGCTGACACCGCCGCCCGATTCTAGCTTGATCGTCCGCGGCCTTGCGACCTGGCGCCACGTGCTGTGCTGCTCGCAAACTTATATCGAGAGGCACGGCCGGGTACAGGCGCTTGCCGCACTCGGTGAACGCAACTGTTTTCGCCACGTAAATTACCCTTTTGGCGACGAGTGGCGCTTCGTCGACCGCAAGGGAGTGCCAGCGTCCGTGCGTGTGGCCGGAACTCTCATCACCAACAGTGGTGAGACTCTGCTGCATGCTGCGCTCGCGGGGAGCGGCGTTTGCCTCGCGCCGGGATTTCTGGTTCACGGCTATCTTGATGCCGGCCGGCTGATACGCCTTTTGCCTGAGTATCGGCCGCTCGAGCTTTCGATGAATGCGGTCTATCCGCACCGGCATCATTTGTCGGCCAAGGTCAGGATCTTCATCGATATGCTGGCGCAGCACAGCGCCGCGCAACAGAAGCTGATCAACCCCTATGCCTGAGCTGGCTGTTTCTTCCACGTGAGGACTTTCGTCCTTACGATGAGTAGCGCGTCGGGACTGATCGGATTTCATTCGCATTTTTATTTTCCTTCGCTCAGCGCGGATCGGCTCGGGCTTCTTCGTCAGTTCAATCCCGGCGATGAACGTCGTGCGTGACGATTCCGATATCGGGATGCGGCAAATCGAGGCGACGCGGATCGGCAAGCGTGCGGCGGATGTCGTCCAGTCCGCTCTGCCAGTGGGCGCGCATTGCGTTCAGGCCGAACTCATAGTCTTTTGAGTGACCTTCGTAGATCTTGGACTGGTAGATCAGGTGAATGATGTTGTAGGAGCGACGACACGCCATTTCCGCGATAGCGCGGATTTCTGGATCGTCTTTTGCGCTTGGTGGTAGCTTTTCGATTGTCCGTTGTAGCGCCTGGCGCATCTTCTGCATGCGCAGCGCCTGATCGGTCACGATCCGGGTGCGGCTCGAGTACTGGATGTCCTTCTGCCGGCTCGACACTTCCATCATGTCGTAGGGCACACGGCCTCTAGCAGACCAGAGATCGATCTGGAATGTCAGCGTGTCACGCGGCTCGCTCGAAAGCACCCGATGGAGTGGTGTGTTCGAAACCACGCCACCGTCCCAATAGTGTTCGCCTTCAATCTCGACGGCGGGGAAGCCCGGCGGTAAGGCACCCGAAGCCATGAAATGCTTCGGTCCAAGCCGGCGCTCCGTCGTATCGAAATAGGTCAGATTGCCGCTGCGGACATTGACCGCGCCGACGCTGACGCGGACTTCGCCCGAGTTCAGGCGGTCGAAATCGACGAGCCGCTCCAGCGTCTGGCACAATGGTGACGTGTCGTAGAAACTCGTCGCGCCGTCGCCCGAGAAAGGCGACCAGAATGGCGGGGGAAAGCGTGGTTTGAAGAAGCCGGGCTGGCCGTGAAACAACGCTCGCATTGCCGCCGTTGTATTGTGCAGGGAACGCAGGTCGAAGGCGAATGGCAGGGCATTCGCCAGTCCCTCGCCGGCCGGCCAGGCAATCGGGGCAGCACAAATGCTTTCCCAGAATTCCCGTAGCCGTTCGATACGTTCGGCTTCGGGTGAACCAGCGATGATGGCCGCGTTGAGCGCACCGATCGAAATGCCCGCCAGCCAGTTCGGCCGGATGCCTGCCTCGTGAAGACCCTCGTAAACTCCAGCCTGATAGGCGCCAAGCGCCCCGCCACCCTGCAGCACCAGAGCGACGACATCATATGGCAACTGCTTGTCCTGCTGCGGGACGGGACTGCCCTGCTCTCTCATGACGTTCAGCATTTTCAAACTCCCGATGTTGCGTTTGATCGGTCAGACGGCGGCTGCGGCGAGGATTTCGGATCCGGATCCGTGTCGCGGCGGGGTCGCACCCGACGACAGGTAGTCGTGCACGACGGTGCCAAGCCCGAGCGTCAGATCGGCAATGATGTGCTTGGCCGACAGGACTTTAAGAACCGGAAGCTCAGCGATGGGCGCAAGGGCGTGCGAATAAAGATCCAACGCAGCTGGCCCGGTCCATGCGCCCTTCACGGTGATATCTTCGAGGTGATAGCGCACCAGTTCGCAAATTCGCGCCGTGCCATCGACGTGCGGAATGATCTTCAGCAGGAAATTGGGGGCGGCGAGCTTCTTCGCTTCGGCAGCCACATCGAGGGCTCGATGCTTGTAACCCATGGTTCCGGTGGCGATGCGCACCGAGCCGTAGTTCAAGGTACCGACCAGCGTGTCGATCTCAACTGAGAGCTTCGGCTGCGCCAGTTTCTTCGGGAAGCCCCAAAGCTCACGGCCTCCCGCGATGGGCGGGTGATCGTTGAGGAACATTTGATGAGTGAAGCTGCCAGCGTGACCTTGATAAGACACGGGAATGACCTGGCCGCTTTCGGTGTAGTCGCCAAAGCCTGTCGAATCCGGCATGCGGATGAACTCGTAGTTCACAACCGGTTCGGCGAGCACAAGTGGTTCCGGCACGATCCGCCGCAACGCCTCGGGATCTGTCCGGTACTGGATGACGAAATACTCGCGATTGATGAAGCGATACGGACCAGGAGGGAAAGCCGGGTTCGTCAGCGGCATGGCGAAAGCGGTCGTTCGTAAGGTCTCGTGTTTCATCGCAAGGACTCCGGTTGGGTTGGTTGTCATGGGCTGCGCCTAAGCGCAGCCCATTCTCGGAAGGCGCTTAGAGTTCGCCGACATGCTCCGGATCGGCACAGGCCAACGCAGCGGCACGCTCAGCCTTCGGCGGGTAAATCCACACGGTATTGATCTGCTGCTTGGTGTTCTTGGCCTCGTCGCCCACGAATTTGAGTTGGCGGTCCCAACCCAATGTGAAGATTGCTCCCGCTTCTCCCAGATCCAGGCAGGTGGCGTACGCCTCCTGATGGTATGGCCGGGTTGGAAGTCCCAAGAGGTCGGCGACGGCATTGTGGCCGGCAAACGCACCCATCCGCAGAGCATGTTGGCACGACATCAGTGCGTGATTACCGAGATCGTCGCATGCCGCCTTGGCCGCGTCGCCGGTGGCAAAAACGCCAGCCACGCCGGGAACGCGCAAGTCGCGGTCGACAAGCAAGCGCCCAAGATTGTCACGCTCTCCCGGGACCTGCGAGGTCAACGGTGCGGCGCGCATGCCTGCCGTCCAGATGACGGTCTCGCTTTCGACGTGCTCGCCGTCGGAAAGCGTAACCCCGGATTTGTCGATCGCTGTGACGCCGACGCCGACGCGGGTCTCGACGCCTAGCTTGCGCAAGGCTTCTTCGATAACAGGCCGGGGACTTGCGCCCATATCGGGAGCAACAGCGTTGTTGCGCTCGACGATGATGACCCGCGGCTTGACGTCCTTGCCGAAGATCGCACGAAGTCGCGCAGGCATCTCGGTCGCCGTTTCGATTCCGGTGAATCCCCCACCGGCCACGACGACCGTGTCACGCCCATTCCTCGCCGGCCGATCGGCCAGGCTACGGAGGTGCCTGTCGAGGGCGATCGCCTCGTCGAGCTGATCGACGCTGAACGCGTATTCGGCGAGGCCCGGAACCTCGGGACGGAACAGCCGGCTGCCGGTGGCCACCACCAGCCGATCGTACGAAAGGCTCTTCTTCGTGCCGCTTACGGTGGCGATTCCCACGACCCGAGACTGCGTATCGATCGTCGAGACGCTGCCCCGGATGTAAGTAACGTCGATAGCTTTGAGGACATCCCTCAAGGGCGCTGTCAACGTTTCGGGGTTCGGCTCGTAAAGCCGCGGTCGAACAACCAGAGTTGGCTCTGGCGCAATCAGCATGATTTCGAGTTCTTCGGTCGAAACGCCCTGGATGTCACGAAGACGAGCGGAGGAAAGTGCAGCGTACATGCCAGCAAAGCCGGCGCCGATAATGACTAGTCGCATGTGATCACTCCTTTGGTTTGAGGTTGTCGAATGCGCCTGCATCACCGTCCCGATTTTATCCACGGCAAGCTCCTTAAGACTGACGGCGACGAAGACTTGAGCCGAAGGCTGCTGCGGCTATGGAGGAACGGAGCAAACCGGCATTATCTGGCGGCTTTCACACGTTGAGCTGCAGCCGCGCAAGTTTGACAGCCAACGGCGAATGCCCCCAGGTTGCGCTGGAGCCGACGGCCCGGTCCTAAGGATGAATTGAGCACCGTCACTGATCATGATGGTGGTCATAGGGCTGCCGTAGAGGATTTGTGGTGGAATTTCTACCTGCTCGCCTGTTGCTGACGTGAAGCGAACGGCGAGTGAAAGTCCGTAGACAAGTGCAGATGCGATCACTCGTCGACGCGTCCCGGTCGCAATCTGGCTGACGAAGTTTGCAGAGATCATTTGTTTCCCCGTCGGTTATGGGTGTCGGCACTGTGACGATCTAGCTGATTGGAGTTGCGACTGCGCCAGAGCGATTGCTGCACTTCCAGAGTTATTGCTGTTGATGCGACTCGCCGCCGCCAGTCCGTGGGGGTCTCGCCAGTCAACTTCCTGAACGCCGCGGCGAACGCCGTTTGCGATGCGTAGCCAAGCTCCGCAGCGACCGCCGCAACTGATGCGTCGGTGTCACGCAGCATGTTCATGGCCTGCTCAAGCCGGTGCTGGCGCAGCCAGGCGTGAGGCGAGAGGCCCGTGCTTTGCTTGAAAGCGCGAGCGAAGTGGAATCGAGACAGACCGGCATCGGACGCAAGCGCCTCAAGCGAGACATCCGTGTCGCCGTCTGAACGCAGGCGGTCGATTGCACGAAGCAACGTTTTCGGCGCCAATCCGCCCGTCACTGGCCCAATAGCGGCCGGCGAGCCAGTGTGCGCGGCCAGCAGACGCGTTGCCAGAAGATCGGTGAGTTGCTGCCTGAACAACGCGTCCAGAGCGGCATTGCCGTCAAGGACTTCCGCCGCACTTAAGAGCAACTGAGATGTAATAGGATCGGGATGGGCTGTCCGCTCCAGGAGGTTGGTCGATATGGCGGTGTCAGCCTCGTCAGCAACGCGTTCGAGCGTTTTGTGAGGAAGATAGAGCTGAACGACATCGACGGGTTTCGGAATATCCCAGCGAGAGCTCGATCCTTCCGGAATAATGATCACGACCCCCCGACGAAATGTCCCCTTCGCGATTGTTCGCCCGGACCGCCGCTCCATCTGCTGGACCGTGCCGTTGTAAGCCATGATCACGTGATCGGTCATCGGCTCGACGACGTCGTGTAAGGGGTCGTGCTTCCAGTGAGCGATCGTGCTACCCGATGGACCCGACGCAGTGCGAACCGGCCTGGTGTGGAGGACGCGGCTCATTTCTGCATCCGCAGCCCGCCGCTCGGTGGCCGACAGGTCGACCTGCGGGGCTTTGGGCTCGACCAGCAAACTCTTCAAGGGATCTTGCAACACCGGTTTGTTCATGGGACCGCCCTCACGTTTGTGAGTAGATCGCTCGCTCCACGCCGGCGTGTCCAAGGGGCTCAGAGGCGTGCAGCAGCGATCGTTTCGTGGACCTATGAGACCGCTAATGCTTGCTCTGTGGTATCGTGCCGGGGTCTAGCCGTGCGTTCTTAGCGGATAGCCAGACCTGCACCTTGAGATAGTGCCGCTTCGCGGAAGATCGGACGTCCCCGCTGGCAGGCTGATCCACGCCGCTAAACAGCGAATTCGGTTCGTAACTTCGACTTAACGCCGCCAGTCGCACCGTGGCCACAGACTATCCAGAGTCTAGGTCACCCTAGACCAAGGGATTAGAAATACGGGGCCCCGCGCACAGTAGCGAGACCGGTTCCTTACGTCGCATCATGCCGCCCGGAAACAGCCGAGCGGAGAGGACCATGTCCACGTGGGATGGACGACAGGGGGCGGAGACCCCGACGCAACCGCCGTGTCAGCCTCAGGATGATTTCCTCTCGCCGGGCAACGCGCCCGTCTTAGGACCTGGAATACTGCTGGATGGCGTTGAGAACGATCGCAAGCTTCCAGTTGAGCCATCCCGTATTACCAACAACGGCTACCTCGCATACGCCGTTTACCAAGTAGCGGAGATGAAAACGCATTTTTCGAGGCCCGCTCCTGATTGCCGCGTTGTGGTTGAGTGCATCTCGGACGAATTGCTCTTGAAAAGCATTTCCGACGGCAGCAAGGCGGCCATGCATATTTTTTTTGCCCGTCACCGCATGGGCGTGATCGGCTCCATTCAGAGCGTCGTCTGCAACTCCGCTGTCGCGCACGATCTCGTTGGCTACGTTTTCCTCGATGTTTGGCGGTCGGCAAGGAAGTTCGAGAACCGCTCACGTGTCTCCATTTGGCTGTTTCAAACAGCCTGTTTCAATGCCGTTGGTGCTGGGCGATCTCGATTATTCGAGCACGGAGAAGTTGCCTTACGAACCGCACCGGACGCTACCCATGTTGCAAAGGAGCCGAACCACATTTTGCAAGCATGCGTCGACAGATTAACTCCCGCTCATCGCGAAGTAATCGAAATGATCTATTTTCGAAAGAAATCGATCGCAGAACTAAGCGAGCTTATTGGCATTCCCTGCGCCACCATGAGAGGCCGTCTGTTCTACGCGCGCAAGCAGCTTGCCCGAATGCTTGCCGCCGCGTGTGTAACATGTGCGTCGAATTGAAGATGCGCGCAGGAAGCCGCCGCCAATGCCGCGATCTACACCTCATTTTGCACTTCGTTCCGCCCGAAATCCCATCGTCTCATGCTGGTCGAAGCCGCCGCTTTCGAATAGATTGCCGCGGCCAGCCGATAAGCTCGCCTACTGGACAATTAACCGCGGCTGCTGGATTTTCAGGTGTGACAAACCTGACGAAACATAGCGTTGAGACGCTCTGGGAAGATGAGGAGTTTGTCCTGTTCCGACCTGTCCGGGACGATGGACGCCCTCTCCTGGTAAGCATGCCAGCGTCGGCCCAGCCAACAACAGAAACTGTAGCGCAGCTCAATCGCGCCTACGCGCTTCGAGGCGAGCTGGATTCCGCATGGGCGGCTCGGCCCGTTGCAATGGACTTCCGGGATGGACGGCCAGCGCTCCTAATCGAAGATCCGGGTGGCGTCGTACTTGCGAAAATGATTGGAACGCCTTGGACCCTGAAGCCATTCTTGAACATCTCGATCGGCTTGGCCGCTTCACTCGGTCGCTTGCACAGTCGCGGCATCATCCATAAAGACGTCAAGCCGTCCAACATTTTGGTCAAGATCGACACGTTCAGCGTATGGCTGGCCGGCTTCGGTATTGCATCGCGCCTGCCGCGCCAAAGACAAGCACCCGAGCCGCCGGAGATCATTGCGGGGACCCTCGCCTACATGGCGCCCGAACAAACCGGCCGCATGAATCGATCCATTGATGCGCGCAGCGATCTCTATTCGTTCGGCATCACACTGTACGAGATGCTCACCGGGACGCTTCCGTTCGCGGCCTCGGATCCCATGGAGTGGATTCACTGGCACATCGCGCGACAGCCGATGCGGCCCGAGGAACGGATTCCAGGAATTCCGGCCCCTGTTTCGGCGATCGTGATGAAGCTTCTCGCCAAGACAGCAGAGGACCGCTACCAGACAGCAGCCGGCGTTGAAAGCGATTTGCGCCGCTGTCTCGCCCAATGTGAGCTGCACAGGCGTATAGACCCGTTTACGCTCGGCCAAGACGACACGCCCGACGGTCTGTTGATCCCCGAAACACTTTACGGACGAACGCGCGAAGTCGATGCGTTGCTCGCGTCATTCGACCGAATCTTCAAGAGCGGCAAACCCGAGCTAGTATTGGTTTCCGGCTATTCCGGAATCGGGAAATCGGCGGTTGTGAATGAACTGCACAAGGCGCTCGTTCCGCCACGCGGTTTCTTCGCATCTGGAAAATTCGATCAGTATAAGCGCGATATCCCTTACGCCACTCTAGCTCGAGCTTTTCGAACCCTTGTTGGCAGCCTCCTCGTCAAAAGCGACTCAGATCTTCGTCCTTGGCGCGATGCCCTGCTCGACGCCTTGGGTCCGAACAGTCAACTGGTCAGCAACCTCATTCCGGAGCTAACTCTCATCATTGGAGAACAGCCCGCGGCGCCCGACATTCCGAACAGCGACGCGCGAGCGCGGTTCCATCTCGTCTTTCGACGGTTCATCGGCGTGTTTGCCCGGCCCGAGCATCCGCTCGCGCTCTTTCTCGACGATCTGCAATGGTTCGACCCGGCGACCCTCGATCTGATCGAGGATCTATTGACGCAACCGGATGTGAAGTACTTGATGTTGATTGGCGCATATCGCGACAACGAAGTTAGCGCTAACCATCCGCTGGCACGCAAGCTGCAATCTATGCGCCAGGCTGGCTTGGTGACGCGGGATATTGTGCTCGCACCCTTACGTCGCGAAGACGTACGCGACCTGGTCGCCGACTCGCTCCACTGCGCCGACGGCACCTCGGATCCGCTTGCAGACCTGGTCCACGACAAGACAGGGGGCAATCCGTTTTTCACGATTCAGTTCCTTTCCGCGCTCTCTGAGGAGGGACTGCTCGCGTTCGATCATGGCACGATGCGGTGGTCGTGGGACCTGGCCCACATTCATGCCAAGGAACATACCGATAACATTGCCGATCTAATGGTCAGCAAGCTGAACCGCTTGCCACTCAACACGCAGATCGCGTTGCAGCAACTTGCGTGCCTGGGCAACAGCGCAGAGTTTTCAGTCATCGAAATCACTCGAGAGGAGGCAGCGCAAGATCTACACGATGATATGCTCGAAGCGTTGCGAACCGGATTGCTGACTTCGTCCGACGGCTCGTACCGCTTCCTCCACGACCGCGTTCAAGAAGCTGCTTACTCCCTGATCCCGGAAAATCAACGCGCCGAGGTCCATCTCAGGATCGGCAGGTTGCTTTCAGCGCGGACGCCTTTAGAAAAGCGGGAAGAAGCGATCTTCGAGATCGTCAACCAATTCAACCGCGCTCTCCACCTGATCACATCAGTTGCAGAGCGCGAATTTATTGCTGAACTGACTCTGCTCGCTGCGAGGCGGGCAAAGGCTGCGACAGCGTATGCCTCGGCTCTGAACTATCTACGCGCTGGGCGGGAATTGCTGACGGAAGACACCTGGAAGCACAACCGTGACGTTATTTTCTCGATCGAATGTCTCCTGGCCGAGTGTGAGGTTCTGACAGCCGACGTCGCCAAAGCGGAACATCGGCTATCAGTGCTGGCAAGACGCACGCAGAACGCGCGCGAAACCGCCCTCGTGACGCGGCTGCGTCTGACACTGTATGTGGATCGCAGCGACCGCGCCGTGGATGTATTACTTGAATATATGCGAGGCCGTGGAACGGTTTGGACCTCGCATCCTTCCGAAGCCGAAGTGCTGCTGGAATACAAGCAAATCTGGTCCTTGCTAGGAACGCGTCAAATCGAA
The DNA here is from genome assembly GCA_021779635.1 of Pseudomonadota bacterium. The sequence goes on from JAJYAH010000065.1 coordinate 14,012, forward strand.
GAACTCATCGACGCGCCGTTGATAACCGATCCTGACGTCCTCGACCTTATGAACGTCCTTGCTGAGGCGGTAGCCCCTGCGGTGTATACCGATCAACGGCTTCTAGCCATCATTCTTTGTCGGATGGTCTGCCTTAGCCTGGAGCATGGCAGCTGCGACGCATCGTGCTTCGCTTATGTTCAGCTGTCTATGACAGCCGGCCCTTTATTCGGTGACTACCAGGCTCAATACCGCTTTGCCACGCTCGGCTGCGATCTCGTCGAAAAGCATGGGCTACTTCGGTATCAAGCCCGGGTCTATATGAATTTTACCGCCCTCGTCACGCCATGGGTGAAACATGTTCGAGAGCAACGAGAACTTTACGATCGCGGCTTCGACCTTGCTAATCGGGTCGGCGATCTGATTTTTGCCGCCTTCAGCCGCCGCAATCTCGTCACGTGTCTCCTTGTATCCGGCGAAACCTTGTCCGAGGTACAGGCGGAAGCCATCGCAGGGCTGGAGTTTGCGACGAGTATTCGCTTTGTTGTCATGATGAACGTCATCTCGACTCAGTTTGCATTCATCCGAATGCTGCGAGGACTGACAGAGAAATTCGGATCCTTCAACGGCGAGGGGTTCGATGAAGCGGAACTGGAGCACCATCTAGCCAGTAGCCCGCGGCTTGTAATCGCAGAGTGCTGGTATTGGATCCGAAAACTACAGGCGCACGTCCTTGCTGGAGACTCCGCTTCTGCGCTCAAAGCATCGACCAAGGCGAAGCCGCTCATTTGGACTACCGGGGCTTTTTTGGAGGTCGCCGAGTATCACTTTTACAGCGCACTCTGTCATGCGGCCTGTTGCAATGCTGCAAGCAGCGCTAACTACGAGCAGCATGCCGAGGCCTTGGTCGGCCATCACAAGCAATTAATGATCTGGGCGGACAATTGCCCGGAGAATTTTGAAAATCGCGCCACCTTGGTAGGCGCGGAGATCGCTCGAATCGAGGGCCGCACGCTCGATGCCGAGCAGTTGTACGAGCAGGCCATCCGCTCGGCGAACAACAACGGCTTTGTCCAAAACGAGGCATTGGCTTACGAAACTGCCGGACGATTCTACGAGGGGCGCGGCCTTCAAAAATTCGCAGACACTTATTTTCTAGAGGCTCGCTCTTGCTACCAGCGGTGGGGGGCCGATGGCAAAGTCGCTCAGCTCGACCGTTTATATCCTCACCTAAGGAAGGACGTTCCGATCTCGACGCAGACGAGCACGATCTCGATGCCTACGGAACTTCTGGATCTCGCGACGGTGATCAAGGTGTCGCAAACGGTCTCGGGTGAGATGGTCTTGGAAAGGCTGGTCGACAGCCTCATGCGAACTGCGGTTGAGCACGCGGGAGCCGAGCGAGGCGCGTTGATTTTATCGCAAGACGGCGAGCTGCGAGTAGCAGCCGAGGCCACCATCAGCGGCGACACAATTGTAGTGAGCCCGAGAGGCTCAAGTGCGGATGTCGGATCTCTTCCGGATTCGATTGTCCGGTATGTCGTGCATACCCAGGAGCGCGTACTTCTGGACGATGCTTTTGCGGCGAACCCATTTAGCGATGATATTTACGTCCGTCAGCATCGCGCCCGCTCGATCCTATGCCTGCCCCTCATTAACCGGGCACAGCTCATCGGCATTCTGTATTTGGAGAACAACCTCGCGTCTCACGTATTCACGTCGGCACGAATTGCGGTGCTTGAGCCCCTGGCCTCCCAAGCGGCGATCTCGCTGGAAAACGCTCGCCTGTACAACGACACGCGACAAATGGAAACTTACCTTAAGGCTGCGCAAGCATTGAGCCGCACTGGTAGCTTTGGCTGGCATCTTGCCAGCGGAGAAATCGTCTGGTCGGAAGAGA
>JAJYAH010000768.1 GCA_021779635.1 Pseudomonadota bacterium
CGACCCCGCCGCGCACTCCTTCCGGGGGCCGACGCCGCGAAACGCGGTCATGTTCGGTCCGCCCGGTTTCGCCTACGTCTATCGCTCCTACGGCATCCACTGGTGCGTCAATTTCGTATGCGAAAAGGCGGGCTCCGCCAGCGCGGTGCTGATCCGCGCGCTGGAGCCGACCCACGGCATCGCGGCGATGCGCCGCCGGCGGCGCATGCATGACGAGCGATCGCTGTGCTCGGGTCCAGGGAAGTTGACCGAAGCGCTTGGGATCACCGACAGGCACAATGGCCTCGCGCTCGATGCGGCGCCGATCGCGCTGCACGCGCGGACAACCAGGCCGGAGATCGTCGCAGGCGTGCGAATCGGCATTACGAAAGCCGTCGAACTGCCGTGGCGATACGGATTGAAGGGCTCGAAGTTTCTCAGCAAGCCGTTTTGAGGATGGGGGCACCGTCCCGTCGAGAAAGTGACTCGTTGTCGGACCGTCATTGCGAGGAGTGAAACGACGAAGCAATCCATCTTTCGACCTTGCCGAGCCGAAAGATGGATTGCTTCGCTTCGCTCGCAATGACGGCAACATGCGTCTGCACGCTCTCGCGGCGCGATGCGCCCGAGTTTTGACAGTTCGTTCCGCCCAAAGAGGGCGTGGGGAATGCCGGGTGCCCTTCGCACCCGCGGCCTCGTGTGCAGTGTGTTGGTAGCACACGAGTGTAGTCACCACGGTCGCGCCGGATCACCCGGCATTCCCGCACGCGAATGGTTTTAACGGTTTCCTTCGCGCTCTCCCCGGCGACCGGGCTTTCTTGTCACCGTCACTTCGCGAGTTACACCCACGAAACTTGACGCCAGCGTCGGGGCGTCAGGACCACACGACTTCGCCGTCCGCTGGCTGGCGCATTCGTCTCTACGCCGCCCGCGTCCACTGCATCCCTTCCCGCGTTGATGACGTTGCGCAACGCCCCTCTTTCGGGACAGGACGGCGCAAGTTGTAAAAGTGATTTGCCCTGCGCTCGAAGCAAAATATTTTTGTAGCGGGGACTGGACATGTAACTTCAGCAAGACCGAACCGATTTGCCCGTCGGGCCGCGTTTCAAATTTGTCCCCAGCGACGGCTTCGGCCGATGCCGACCGGAGGGGAGGAACGGGTCGCGCGGACTGAGACGGATGGCCTCGTCGGCGAGCGGAAGCGCGCGCGTAGAAACTATTCCGTGACCGGCTTTTCAGAAATTTGCCAGTCCTTGCCGTCGAAGATCGAGATGTGGAGCGTCTTCATCGGTGAGTAGTCGTCTGGCGTGTAGCTGTAATTGATGTCGTCAAGAAAAAACGGCGAGTGGAAGCCGGCCAGCGTCGAGGCCTGCCTCAGGACATTGGCGCGGGTGAGATCGTCGCCGCACCGGCGCAGGATTTCCGCCATGGAGGCCGCCTGACCATAGCCGGCATAGGCGATGGTGTTGTCGCGATCGACGTTCGGAAGGTATTTCGCGCGCAAAGCCTCGAACGCCATCACGTCCTTGTCCTGTTCCCAGCGTCCCGGCCCAGCCTCCTTGGAATAGCGGATCGCGACGATATCCTTCGCATTCTCGAATCCGCCGGCATGGAGAATGGAGCGCCCGGTCGAGCCGGCAGACAGCAGCTGCAGCGGCCTCCAGCCGAGCTCGGCCGCCTTGCGGATCGACTGCGATGACGCCTTCCCGGTGCTGATATTGTAGAAGACGTCCGCGCCTGACTTCGAGAGATTGATCAACTGCGAATCGATGGTCGGATCGGACAGATCGTAAGTCTGCTCCATGATCACTTGGGCCTTGCCGCCAGCGTCCGCCAGCACCTTCTTGAAGGGGCCAAGGAAGTCCCGGCCGAAATCGTCGTTTTGGTAGAGAATGCCGACTTTAGCTTCAGGCTTGGCGCTCAGGACATGCTTGGCGAGGATCCGCGCTTCGGTCGGATAAAGCGGCAAGCCGGCCATGGTCCATTTATAATTTTTGGGGTCGTTCCATTTCGACGCGCCGGTGTTGAGCAGCAACTGTGGTACGCCTTTGGAATTGAGATATTTGTGCACCGCGGTCTGCGGCGCGGTACCGAGCGAACCGAACAACGCCAGCACCTCTTCCTGCTCTACCAGTCGCCGCGTCGCCTCGACGCATTTCGGCGCGCTGTAAGCGTCGTCCAGCGTCAGGAACGTGACCTTGCGCCCGTTAATGCCGCCCTGCTCGTTGATCATCTGGAAATAGGCTTCGCCGACCCGCCCCAGCACGCCATAGAGCGAACCCGGGCCGCTATGTGGCACGGTCTGTCCCAGCTTGATTTCGGTATCGTTCGCACCAGGGTCATATTTCCTCTCTCCGGCTCTGACGGAAGTAGCGGATGCGAATATCGTCGCAATGGCGGTAGCGCAGAAATCCCGCCTCGATTGATGATTTGTCATTCTTTTTTCTCCCTCCCACCGCGTCATCGTGCCGGCATTCCCGCCGCTGCGCGTGCCCCTCTCAGGGACCATGAAGCTTAGCACTTTGAGACCGCGCTGCGAATCGTTGGCGTGCCAGGGCCAGCCGAGATCCACGGCCGTCTCTCGCGAGCGGAGCATTGCTCCATTTTCTTGGCGTCGTACCTATTTCGCACCCATATAGCCGAACAAGAAGCCCGCCACCTTTCGCATTTGGATCTCCTCGCTGCCCTCGGTGATGCGATAGCGGCGATGGTGGCGATAAATGTGCTCGAACGGCTTGTGGCGTGAATAGCCAATACCGCCATGGACTTGCATAGCGCGATCGGCTGCTTCGCAGCACAGCCGGTTTGCCCAATAGTTGCACATCGAGACCTTATCGGAGAGTGTACGCTCGATCTGCTGGTCAGTAAGTTCGTCCATCTCGCAGGCCGTCTTGCGGATCAATAGGCGCAGCATTTCGGCTTGGGTCGCGAGCTCGACCAATGGGAACTGGATCGCCTGGTTCTCGGCCAGTGCCCGGCCGAAGGGTTTGCGCTCGCGCGCATATTTGACACTTTCCTTGATGCAATAGACCGCAGCGCCCAGCGAGCTTGCCGCCTGGCGAATCCGATTCTGATGGACAAAGCACTGAGCGAGCGACAGTCCGCTTCCAACCTCGCCGAATTGCGCGTCCTCCGGTACGAACACGCCGGTAAAGCTGACCCGTGGATGATCGGTCGGCATATTAAAGGTCCACATATATTCTTCGACCTTTACACCAGCGCTCTTCGCCGGAACCAGAAAACAGCTGATCCCGCGAGCATCACCGTCATTGCCTGAAGTGCGCGCGAACAGTGCGCAATGCGTGGCGATGTGCATCCCGGTCGTCCACATCTTCTCTCCGTTGATGATCCAGCCCTTGACGTTGTCACGCGACGCCGGCGCCGCCCGCGTCTCCATATGGGTGGCATCGGACCCGTGATGCGGCTCGGTCAGGCCAAACGTGATTCGGTACTCTCCGGTAATCGAGCCGTCGATCATCGCCTTCTGGTTCTCGTGGCCGTAGCGGTCGAGAATAGTCACGATAGGAAAATTACCGACGATGGAATGCTCGTTCTGCAAATCGTTGTGCAGGCCCAAGCCCTTGGATGCAAAATGCTCGCGGATTACAGCCATCCAGAGGTTGGAACCGTCTTTGCCGCCATAACGCCTGGATAAAGCAAAGCGCAGATGGCCGGCGACATCAGCGATGTCCTTGGCCTTGCGTAGCAGCGCTTCCCACTCGGGTCGCGGCAGTCCGCCGTTCTCGTAATCCGTACGGGCCCATTCACGGCGGTGATCGAAGAACCTGATGTTGTCGCCGGCTTCCTCCAGGGGCTTGATCTCGCGGGCGATAAATAGGTCAAGT
>JAJYAH010000769.1:0-3102 GCA_021779635.1 Pseudomonadota bacterium
CTGGTTGAGAAGGAGCGCTTGCGTCAGGCCAGGTCCATCCAGTTTGGCCATGCCTAAGCGCACCCAAGTGATGGACCGATCCCTGGCATCCAACCATGCCTGCAGCGAACCGTCCCTCGCACTCCGAGCCCTCCCGCGGCGCGATCGCCCGCTACAGCTCTCCCAAATCTGGCGGGTCGAACCAGTTCATCAGAGACAAGCCGCCATCCACCACAACGGCTGCTCCCGTGACATAGCTGGATATCCGGTTCGAAAGAACAGCGAGAGCTATCGGCGCCAAATCCTCGGCTTTGCCTAGACGACCGAGCGGAATGTGCCGAGCCAACGCCGAGTCGGCGACAAATCCACCGGCGGCGATAGCACCGGGAACGAGTGCATTGATCCGAATATCGAATCGGCCAAGCGTCTTCGCCAACTCTTTCACCAACATCGACAGCGCCGCCTTGGAAGTGCTGTAGTGTGGTAGGTTTCGGGGCGTCCCTGTGTGAAGTGACGTGATCAGCAGAAATGATCCAGGCATTCTGGCGGCAATGAGCTGACGCGCAAGCTCGCGCGACAGATAAAACCCGGCGTCAACATTGACCATGCGCATCTTCTCCCATGTTTCAGGATCAACTGCGAATGCATGGTCGGCCTCGCGGCGCGGGGGCGAAGCGCTGTGAACGAAGTGAGTGACTTGGCCCAAAGCGCTCCGCGCATGGGTCAGCAATGCGTCCCAGGCTTCGCGATGCGACAGGTCCCCGACCCATGGTACGGCCAGTTCCGGACGAGGCGCGGTTGCAACCGCCTCGGTCAAGCGCTCCCCGCTCACGTCCGCGAAGACAGTTCGAACCCCCTCACCGACCAGCGCATGCGCGATAGCACGCCCGATTCCATTTCCTGCACCTGTGACCAGGGCCGCTTCGCGCCTGGGATCGAATGGATTGCTTAGGAGACTCATGTCTGCGGGTCCCATTGGGTCAGTTGAACAAAAGAATGCATGGCGCAGGCGAATTTACCTGGCCGGTCGCCCGGCGCTGTCTCGGCTAGGCATAGAACACGCGCTCGAAAAACCAATAGCCGCCGAGCATGGTGATGAGTGCCGACAGAGCATAGACCATGATCGAAGCTCTCGCCGGTTTGCTGCGATCGACAGATATGAGCTGGTCCAAAGCCATAAGGACTGGAATAACGATCGAGACGATCGCCACCTGCCCGATTTCGACGCCGATGTTGAAGGCGGCAAGCGAAGGGGCGACGGCGTTCGTGGGCAGGCCGGTCTCCCGGAGAGCGCTGGCGAAGCCGAAGCCATGAACGAGTCCAAATGCAAAGGTAACCCGCCAGCGCCGATCGATATTGCGCGTGAAGAAGTTTTCCATCGCAACGTACACGATCGATGCCGCAATGGCGGGCTCAACAACGACGCTCGGAATGACGACAATGTTGAGCGTAGCAAGAGAAAGCGTGATCGAATGGGCGATCGTAAATGCTGTAACGATCTTGATCACGGGCAGAAGTCGCCGCGCCCATAACACGACAGCGACCAGAAACGCGATGTGGTCGTACCCGAGGAAGATATGCTCGATGCCCGTGATCAGATAGCGCTTGAGTGTCGAGAGCAGCGAGGGAGCCGGCGCCGAGAGCGTGACGGTCGTGTTGGCGGAATCAAGCAGCGCCTGCGGGGCGCTGTCACCCTCTCCGATCAGGACCACCTGGCGTGCTGCGGGATCCGTGTCGGTCAGCAGGGTTGACCGATAGACGATGTCCCCAGCGACATTCCGGCAGGAAAAACGGGCGTGGAAGATCACGCCGTCTCCGTCGGTCACGAGCGCGGGCGTGCCCGGCACGCAGGCCTTGCCGTCAGCTCCCGTCACCGCGATATGCGCGGTGACATAGGCGATGATCGGCGCAGCCGAGGCCTCGACCAGTGCCGGGTCAACCCGGTCGCGCTGCGCATCGAAGATTCGGGTGCCCGCCAAACGGTCGGCGTCGCTGCCCTTCAGCCCGACCTCGACGCCGACGCTGCGATCAGCGCCCAATGTCGCACGCGCGGTCGAGATATTGACCTGATGCGCCTGCGTCGACCACATGGAGCCAAGCGCGATTGCGCCAGCCAGGCACACCCGCCACAGCCTCACGAGCCTGCTCCAACGGCCTTGAGGAGATCGATCAGACGCCTCGGCTCGAACTCAGCAACGGTGACGACCGCGCCAGCCGGCGCCAGGCGGGCATAGCGATCGAGCCTGTCGGCGGGCACACCGAATTCGAGCCGCGCTACAGGATTGGAGCTATCCCGTACGTAAAACAACACGATCAGCGTGGGAAATGCGAGGCCGTATTGGGCCAGACCGCGGGCATCAGCGGACGCGACCTGCGCCTCCGCCACAGCTGCATCGAAGCCGCGGAACGCGGCATCGATGACCGTCGCCTGCGTGGGATCGGCGACATGAACATGTCCGCCCGCCGCGTGCGTGTGCTGGCCGACATGCTTGAACCATGCACCAGCCGCATCCCGTTCGAAACGGGTGAGCTTGCCGCCCGCCACGATCTCGATCGCCCACACCTGCGCCATTGAAACCGGCAACAGCAGGTCCTTGCCGCGGCCCGCGCTTGCGGAACCGGCCTTGCCCCGCAGCCGCCGCGTCATGTCGAATACCAGCCGCCACTCTTCGGTCATGTAGCGCGGCATCAGATAGACCGTCGGCGCGCCGCCAAGCCTGACATAATGTGACGTGCCGGCTGGATTCGCTGTCCCAAAGTTTACGGTGGCAATGACGGCAGAGCCGGTTTCGAGCACCGCAACCTCGGATGGCGGGTCAAGACCGAACGCGGCAAAGCTCTCGGCCGCGAGTTCGTCCGCGGCAATCTCGCGCGAGGGTTCGCTCACCTTGAGAAACTTCAAGGCCGTGTCGATGTGCGAGACAATTTCGGCCGGCAAGGTATCATCAAGGCCTTCGATGATCCAGCCACCCGCCTGGCGCCGCATGGCGATCGTCTCGGCGCCCGCGCGAATGTCGATGCGCTCAACCTGGTTCGGAGCGATGGCAAGGAGGCCCTTTGGCGGTGCCGGTTTGCTGTGCAAGTCCGGCCATTGCCCCGAAAAAGTCAGGACAAGGAGAAGGC
>JAJYAH010000769.1:3112-3823 GCA_021779635.1 Pseudomonadota bacterium
CAGCAGCACGGTCACGGCAAGCGGCGCCTTCCATCGTGCAGCCGCAGACGGTGCCGTCGTCAACGCCGCCTCCACCAGATTGCAAAGCCCAAACACGCAGTGCTGAGCGGTAGCACGATCTCAAGCATTATGAAGACGTCGCGCATCTGAGCACTGGTCAGGACAATTTCCGGTAAACTGTAAGTCCGTGGCGCGAGATTCGGGGTAGCGTCGTCCTCGGAAAGCCAGCGGATAATGGCGACCGACAGTTCACCATCGGAGACGTAGGAGAAATATTCGTTGGTCACGAATTTGCTGGTTCCTGATATCACCAGCCGAAAATGCTTGTCCGGTGCGGCTCCCGGAAAGACGCCTTCAAACGCCGCAGCCAGCACCTGCGCACCATGCTCGACGGTGGTGGCTACCGGTCCCCCGGCTGCCACCGTGATGCCACCGGCGGCCGAGGGCGGCCGCAAATAGCTGTCCTGGCTGCTGGCGGCAAGAACACTCGCCTTGACGTCGGCTGGTGAGCGGCTGAGGTGGATTGGCCGCGCTTGCGCGAACACTGTGAGCGCAAGACGCGTAGTGATCGGATGCGACGGATAGTAGGGCACCGCGATCTTGTCTGGATCGGTACGAAAATGGTTCAGAGGATCAATGACGATAGCCGGCTCGCTCGACAGGCCGAGCGGGTTCAGCACACGGCTCTGAAGGTCGGCGCCAAGAGGAAAC
>JAJYAH010000066.1 GCA_021779635.1 Pseudomonadota bacterium
TGCCAGGTTCAACGTCGAGATCGGCGGTTGCCGAACGTTGGCGTAGACATGTCCCGGCAGGCTGCCGAGCCAGGCCTCGACCGCATTCACGGTCTCAATCATGCAGGTGAAATCCCGTCCCTGGATCGCCTTTTCGACGAGACGGAGCTTTTCGTCTGATGTGGCGGGGTCGTCGTCCCAGACCGTGACCGTCGCCGTGACAAAAGCCTCACCGATCTGGTCGGAACCCAGCTCCTGGAGCGCCGCGTCGGCATCCATTGCCTTATTGTGGGCATCGGTATCAAGGAGTGCGGAAGCCTCGTTGGTCATGACCTCCTTGAGGATCGCGGCCACCGACTTACGTTTGGCAAACCATTGCCGCCTGATCCTGGTCAGGAGTTTTGTGGCGTCCATTTTGTCGAGCATGATCGCGCGGGTCGTCCAGCGATACGCAAACGCCAGACGGTTCAGGTCGTCGAGGATCCCAGGCGTGGTCGCCGTCGGAAATCCAACGACGGTCAGGACACGCAGATGCGCTGAACCGAGCATCGGCTCGAGCCCGCCGGTCAGGGGCTGATCGGCGAGCAGCGCGTCAAGATGCATCGGAATCTCGGGTACCCTGACACGATGCCGCTTGGTCGATACGGTCGAGTGCAGGTACGTCAAGGTCTCCTGGTCATCCAGCCAGGCGCACTCCGGCATGAAGCCTTCGACAAGCTGCAACACCCGGTTGGTTCGATCGACAAATCCGCGGAGAACTTCACGCGCATCGGCATCGGTGTTGCGATTGCCACCCTCATAGAGCAGCCGTTCCGCTTTCGCCGTGCCCTCGGCCGGTGGCAAGTACAGAAATGTCAGGAAATAGCTCGACTCGTAATGCGCGCCGGCCTCCTCGAACTGAGCTCGTCGTTCCGCATCGATCAGGGCGGAGGCTACGTCCGGGAAGGTGCTAGGCGGATAAGCGCCCGCCGAATGGCGCTGTGCCTCGACAAAAATCGCCCAACCGGATTCGAGGCGCCGCAGGGCATTGTTCAGACGACCGGCGATGGCAACGAGTTCGGCCGGAACGGCGCTATCAAGGTCGGGGCCGCGAAATCTTGCCGTCCGTTGAAACGACCCATCCTTGTTCAGGATGATGCCCTCATCGACTAGCGCGGCCCAGGGCAGGAAGTCGGCCAGGCGCGTATTCGAACGGCGGTATTCGGCGAGGTTCATCATGGGATCGCTCATGTGTTGAGGTGACCGGGAATACGGAGGTGTCGGCGAACGACCTCGACGAAGTCAGGATCGCGCTTGGCGGCCCAGACGGCGGCCATGTGGCCGACGAACCAAAGCAGGAGCCCCGCGATCCAAAGGCGCAGACCGATGCCGAGCGCAGCAGCGAGCGTGCCGTTGAGGATGGCAATGGAGCGTGGCGCGCCGCCCATCAGGATCGGCTCGGTCAGCGCGCGATGAACGGGCACGACGAAGTTCGGGATCTGCGGGTCCATCAGATCACCACTCCACCGCCGAACGAGAAGAACGACAGAAAGAAGCTTGATGCGGCAAAGGCGATGGACAGGCCGAACACGATCTGGATCAACCTGCGGAAACCACCCGACGTGTCGCCAAACGCGAGCGATAGCCCCGTGACGATGATGATGATGACCGCAATGATCTTCGCGACCGGCCCTTCGACCGATTGCAGGATCTGGTTGAGCGGCTGTTCCCACGGCATGTTGGAGCCAGCAGCCAAAGCTGGACTGGCGGTCAGATAGGTGGCCGCGACGATGGTCGTCGAGACAATCCCTCGCTCGAGCGAAGCAGTGAAACTCATAGTTGGTCCCCTATGGCTGTAAGGCTGTAATCACCTGAGGGTCCGAGCCCTGCGACGCTGGCGAGTTCGGCAAGACGGCGATCAGCACCGCGACCGGAAAGCACGGCGATGACGTTGATGGTTTCCGCAATCAAAGGGCGCGGGACCGTAACAACGGCTTCCTGAATGAGCTGCTCGAGCCGCCGCAAGGCACCGAGCGCGGTGCCGGCGTGGATGGTACCGACGCCGCCCGGATGGCCGGTGCCCCAAGCTTTGAGCAGATCGAGAGCCTCTGCTCCTCGGACCTCTCCGATCGGAATACGGTCAGGTCGCAGGCGGAGGGAAGATCGCACAAGGTCCGACAGCGAGATCACGCCGTCTCTCGTGCGTAGCGCCACGAGGTTTGGTGCCTTACACTGAAGCTCCCGCGTGTCTTCGATTAGAACGACTCTATCCGAGGTCTTGGCGACTTCCGCCAGCAATGCGTTGGTCAGCGTCGTCTTGCCACTGGAGGTGCCGCCTGCGACCAAGATATTCTTGCGGGTTCCGACCGAAGCCCTCAGAGCTTCGGCTTGGTCCCGATTCATGATCCCGGCAGCGACGTAGTCGTCCAACGTGAACACTGTGACTGCCGGCTTGCGAATCGCAAAGGCCGGGGCCGCAACTACGGGAGGCAATAGGCCTTCGAAGCGCTCCCCGGTCTCGGGCAATTCAGCCGACACGCGCGGCGCTCCGGCGTGAACTTCGGCACCCACGTGGTGGGCGACCAAACGTACGATGCGCTCCCCGTCGGGAGCGGACAGGCGTTCACCGGTATCCGCCAGACCGCTCGACAGCCGGTCGATCCACAACCGGCCATCCGGATTGAGCATCACCTCAATGATCGCCGGATCTTCTAGAAAGCGCGCGATCGCAGGTCCGAATGCGGTGCGCAACATGCGCGCGCCGCGCGAGATCGCCTCCGATTGAATGGAATGGATTGCCACCGCCGCCTCCAACCAATAAGGCGCGTCCTGCGCGGCCTCAGATGGGGGTGAATGAAAAGGGCAGGAAATGGCTCAGCGCAACGGCTGGACTGTGGGGGTCATAGACCAGCGTAGAAAAAGAAACATCAGGGCGTGTTCAAAATTTTTAGGATCATCCGTAACGAGGTAAGGTGCTCCCGCCGTCAATCGCTTTACGTAGGCGCCGAGGCCATTGAACTCGCTTCCCATCCGCCGGGGTTTGATTGGATTCTCGATTGCCGGGGTCCATTGGGCAGTGAAGCGGAGCTAGCCCAGTCAGGCTGGCGGACAAGTCGTCAGCAACAGAAGAAACAAGGCGCGCTGGGCTCGATACCTCGCCGCTGCTCGGGATCTTTCCCTGCCCTCCATGAGGATCTTTCCAGAGGAGTCGCGGATATGCCACTTCCAATAACGAGACGTTCGATTGAGAACCAGTTCAAACATTGGTCACTCGACGGTGTTTTGCTGCCCGTAAGCCTAGATCTTTCAACCCAGCCTCGGTTTCGCCGAGCCTGTGTCAGCCGACGCTGTTCGTCCGCCACCAAGGTCTCATTGTTAAAGCATTTTTGGCGTTAGCGGTGACCGTCATGGTCGCTCATAGGCCATGTAGCGCCGGATGCGTCACCTGCCGTCCGGGTCACATCCGAACACATCGAGGCCCTCGTCTCGGTTGTCTCGATTGGCCGTCCCTTCCGAAGTCTGGTTCGTGCGATTCCACCCCCCATTGGGGAGGTGACATCGCTCCGTGACGCATTTTCCGAACAAAGTCTCGCCCAGCGCAAGGGTGCTTGGTCCGATACGATATGTTTGGTCCTCCGGCAAATATTCTAGTTGACCAATCTTGATGAGAGTAAGGGTCAGGCGGGACACGGTGGACCGGGGCAGATTGCATCGCTCGGCGATCTCTCTATTTCCAAGGCGCATCGTCGGAGACTCGAAGCAGTGCAGAATATCGTACGCGACTTGGATTATGTCCGTCCTGACTCGTACGGAGCCCGGGTGAAACTCAATTAGCTGCTCGGATCGTCGTCTCATAGCCCAGGCGTCCGTTGTGCGAGATCGATCTGTAACCACATCGACAGAAATTGTATCTCAGGTACCGGTGGAGAGAGCACTCTCTCCACTGGTCCGTCGTAAATTCGAAAGACGGGATCGCGGCCGAAGGTTCTGGACTCAAAGCCTTCATTCGATCGTATGTTCTACGGAATACCCCGTCCACTTTTCCGGCAACTCTAAACAATGCGGCGCGCTCAGAGCGCAAGCGTGAAGCCGCCGTTCACAGGGTAGGTCTGACCGCTGATCCAGGAACTCGCCTCGGAAGCGAGGAAGAGAACCATGTTTGCGATGTCGGTGGGCTCTCCTGGGCGGCGAATGATATACTTTTCGAAGACTCGCTTCACACGCTCGGGATCCGCAAAGGCGGCTTCGGTCGCAGGCGTGCGGGTAGCAGAGATTGCGACTGCGTTAGCCGTGATACCAAAGCGGCCCAGAGACCGCGCGACCGAGCGCGTGAAGCCGGCGGCACCGGACTTCGCGGCAGCGTAGGTCTCCATGCCTGCGTCGCCATACCTGCCAGCGTCCGAGATAATGGTAATGATCCGACCAGGCGCCTTCCTCTCGATCATCCCGGGAATGACAGCCGCCGCACAGTTGATCACCCCATACAGGTTGACCCCGATCGCCTGGTTCCAGACGTCGGGTCCAACCTCCCAGAACGGCTTACGGATGTCCGCGGTCGGATTTGCGCCCATGTTGCCCGCGTTGTTGACGAGGACGCCGACCGGGCCGAGTTCGGCCTTGATCTTCTCGTTCATCGCCTTTACTGCGGCGAGATCAGTGACGTCCGCCTGTGCGGCGATCGCCTTCCCGCCGGCCGACCGGATCTCTTCAACCACAGCTTCAGCGCGAGCAAGGTGATAGTCGTTGACCGCCACGCCGCCGCTGTTGTGTTGAGCGAGGTGAAGTGCGATCTGGCGACCGACGCCCTGCCCGCTGCCGGTCACCAGCGCGACGCGGCCCGCCAGATCCAGAATATCGTTGCTCATATATTTCGCTCCTTTGACTTGTGGACTGAGACTTTCAGCGGCGCCTGCCAATACGCGAGAGGCACAGCGAATCGCTATTTTGAAAGAACGTGCGCGTAGCAGACCGCGCCAACGCCAACCATGTGAGCCAATCCGGTCGTTGCGCCCTTGTGCTGCCGCACACCGGCCTCGCCGCGAAGCTGGCGAACGATTTCGCCGATCTGACCAATGCCCGTCGGTCCGACCGGATGGCCCATTGCGATCAGACCTCCTGAGGGACTGATCGCGCAGCGTCCACCAATATTCCAGGCGCCCTCTTTCAGAAGCGGAATGAACTGGCCCGGCTTGCAGATACCGGTGGCTTCCGCATACAGCAATTCCTCAATGGTGAAAGCATCGTGCAACTCGATGACGTCGAGATCGCTCGGCGTTATCTGCGCCTCTTGAATAGCGCGCGAAATGGTCTCCACCGATAGCGCGGCGTCGGGATTGAGGTTATTGCCGACACGCTCACTGCCGGCCGCGGACGAAGCGATGCGCACCGCGCGGCCTGGATCAATTCCGAGCTGCTTGATGCCGTCTTCTGACGTGATGATCACCGCTGCAGCGCCCTCTCCGACAGGCGTGCATTGAAGCGCGGTCAGCGTGCCCGAAATCGGCTTGCCGCCCAATACTTCTTCGAGCGTCCGCACCTTCTGGCGCTGCGCATTGGGATTTGTGGCGCCGTTTGCGTGGTTCTTGACTGCAACGAGCGCTATGTCTTCCGGCTTGATCCTGAACCTCTGGGAATACTCGTCCGTAAGCAGCGCAAAATGCGTAAACGGAACGATCGAGTCGTCAGCGAGTGTCGGAAGCCCGGTCGTGGCTCGCGGTATGCCGCCCTTAGGCGGCTTGTCGACGCCGACAGCAAGCGCCACGTCGCTAATGCCGGATGCAACTTCGATGCACGCATGTCGGAATGCGGTCGAGCCGGAGGCTGAGGCATTCTCGATATGAACCAAAGGTTTGCCCAATGCGCCGAGATGTCGAAGCATAGGACGGCCGACAGCAAGCCCTAGAAGCGCATGCGCCACATAGGTCGACTCGACCACCTCCCAAGAAATCTTCGAATCGGCTAGGGCTTCTCGAATAGCTCGAAGCCCTAGCGTTACGTAAGTGGTCTCGCTTGCATACTGATATGGATGAAAGCCGATGCCGACAACGTAGACAGGGCGCAGATCACTAATCAAACGCGCCATAACTATGCCTCCTCATTTGCCGCAGGCGAAAACCGCAGGTCATACGTTCCACGGTTCGGACGTGTTTCAGGCGCAAGGCAAGTGACCATGACGGCGCCGTTCGCCAGACGAACGACCGGCTGCACACCGAGAAGCGCGCGAACGACCGCTCCGTCGTCGGTGACGATCGAGCCGACGGTAAAAGGAGCAGGACGGTCAGGCCCAGCGGGCACAAACACTTCAGCGGACGCCACGAGCTTGCCGCGCCCGATTAGCGGTATGGGCTCCAGGTCCTGGGATCCGCAGCTTTCACAACCGTACGTCTGCATCGGGAAAAATACGTACCCGCATGTCCGACACTTCCCCCCCAGCAGTGCTGGCCGCTTCGTTGACGCGCGGGGGCCTTCTGTCGTGAACAGCGCGTGCTGTGGGGATTGTCCCTCGGACATCCGACTCTCCTTCTTTCGATCAGCGCGACTCTGCGCAGGCAACAATGTTGGTGACGACTATCATTTGCGATCTGACGCTTCTTGCACCGCTCAAGCCGCGGTGAACGTTCGCGCGAACGCCTTGCTGGCATCTGCTGCGTCTCTCATAAGTCGATCGACAATCTTCCCTACCGGCTCAATAGCGTCGGCGAATCCACCCGCCGGGCTAAGGGAGACGATACCTTCCTCAACGCGACCAGCACGATAGACGCGCTCCAGCGTTCGCGAAGACAAGATTAGAAAACCGAACTCGGCATGCGTTCGTGCCCCGGCCGCTTCGCGCCTTTGAACATCGCGCGCTGCCTCGTTCGCCATGACACGCCATGTGTCATTGAGGGATCCCAGGATCGCGATCGAGCAATCCATATCCATTGCCACGATACGCTCTTTTAATGCAACGTGCGCATCGACTTCGTCGGCGACCATGAAACGGCTGCCCATCACGACGCCTTCGGCACCCATCGCCAGCGCGGATGCAATTTGCCGTCCGCTTCCGATTCCACCACCGACCACCATGGGGATCTTCAACTTCTGCAACGCGGCAGCGGCGTTCACGAAGGTCGGAAGTTGATTGGCGCCCGGATGACCGCCCTCCTCCATACCGACGATCGCTACCGCATCGACGCTAAGACGTTCGGCCGTAAGAGCGTGGCGAACGCTCGGGCACTTGTGGATCAGTATGCCGCCCGCGTCATGAATCATACCGATCAACTCAGCAGGCGACGTTCCCGCGCTTTCGAAGAACCGCACTCCTTCCTCTAGCGCGATGTCGATCCATGCCGGCGCATCCGTGTTGAATTCGGGACGCCGCGAGATTGTAAGATTTACTCCAAACGGCCGCCCCTCGGTGAGATCACGACAATTGCGCAGGTCGTTCCGATATGCAGACAAAGAGTCGAACGAACGAGGGGTAATGAAGCCCATCGCCCCCGCGTTCACGACGCCTGCGACCAGTCGCGACCGGCCAAGGTGGTGCATCCCGCCAAGAAGCAACGGGTGCCTGATCCCAAACAACCGCGTAATCCGCGTGTCAAAAGCCGGAGAGATCATCGAGCTGTCCGTTTCCCATTGGCGCCTGTTTCGACTTACCCGATACGTCTGTCCAAATTCTGCCAATAGGGCTCGCGCACGACGCGTCGCAGAATCTTGCCTACTGCGCTTTTCGGGAGTTCGTTCAGAAAGTCGATCGACTTGGGCGCCTTGTAGTGCGCCAGAGACTGTCGGCAGAATTCGATCAGTTCATCGCTCGTGGCAGAGGCACCTGGCTTCAGGACAACCGCCGCCTTGATCCCTTCACCCCACTTGGGATCCGGCACGCTGATGACGGCCACCTCATAAACAGCGGGATGCTGATACAGGACGTTTTCTACCTCTGTCGGATACACATTGAACCCGCCGGTGATAATCATGTCTGATTTGCGATCGACGAGGTAGAGATAGCCATCTTCGTCAAGTCGGCCCATGTCTCGCGTGTGGAGCCAACCATTCCGGATCGCATCTTTCGTCAGCTCAGGCGCATTCCAGTAGCCCTTCATGACATTATCGCCGCGCACGATGATCTCGCCGATATCTCCGGTTGGGACGTCATCGCCATTCCCGTCGACCAGTCGTACTTCGCACTCGACGTCCGGAACGCCAACGGAAGACAAAAGATGCGATTTTGCTGGGTCGTCGACCAGCGCATGCTCGGCCTTGCCGAGCGTCGAAATAATCGCGCAGGACTCTGTCTGTCCGTACCCCTGAACCAGAACCGGACCAAACGCGTCGAGCGCCTGCCTGATGCGTTCGGGCGACATCGGAGCTGCGCCATAAGTAATTGTTCTTAGTGAGCTGAGGTCACATTCCCTTATTTCTGGTCTCTCCAGAAGCATGTTGATCATGACCGGAATGAGCAGAACGTCAGTAATGCGTTGCTTTTCGACCGCACGCAGAAAGCCGCCTGGGTCAAATTGCCGGAACAGGATGTTCTTCGAACCTCGGATCAGGTTAGCGAGGATAGCCCCGCCCGCCGCATGCGTGATTGGTGCGACATAGGCGGCATTTATATCCTCGGCGTTCTCGGAACCGCCCCTCATCAAATTTGCGCGCGTGAGAACCATCCAATTCTTGTGCGTGAGCATGCCCGCCTTGAGAACGCCTGAGGTTCCTGATGTATAGAACAGCCCGTAGATATCATCGGGCGAGATATTATTTTCGACCGGTTCGTCGGAGCTCCCCTCAAGAAGGATCGCGTAGGACGGATACGGCGCCCTTTCCCCCTCGATGATCACGATATGCCTCACCGTCGCGGGAAGATCCCCGTCTTGGAGGAGGACGTCCGCCAGCGCAATGTGCACAAAGATAATGCAAGCGCCGCTGTCCGCGATTATTGCCTGCAATTCTCGCGACGAGAGCCGCGCATTCAACGGGACTTTCACAACGCCGGTTTTGAACAGTCCTGCATCGATCTCGATTGCCTGATGACAGTTCTGCATCAAGAGCGCCGCGCGCGCACCTTTCTCAACGCCGAGCTTGTGCAATGCGTTGGCGACGCGATTGGCTCGCCGCCCGAGCTCCGCGAAGGATATTTCGTACGGGCCATCGACGATCGCGATTTTGTCTTGATGTCGTCTGATAGCTCTTTCAAAGAGAACACCGAGATTCATTTCCATTCCTCCCTGCGAAGGTTGTCTCTTAAGATCGCTCTGGCGAACCACAGCAGGCGATTGCCGCATGTTGTGAAGAACGCATGCTGTGAAGAACAAGTGTCGTCGCACTTCGAATCTTGGCTCCTATTTCGGCGCAACGTCGATAACCTCGCCAAACATTTCCCAAGACTCTCCCTTGAAACGCATCAGTTGGAGCTGTTCGACTGGATAATAGTCTGTTGGACTCGTGTTCACCATGATGCCGGGCAGGAGCGCACCGCTCCTGACGTTCTTAAGGTTGGCCGCCTGCTTCACGACATTTTCGCGCGTCAGATCGTCACCGCATTGCCTGAACACCTGGACCATTATCTCCGCAGCGAAATATCCGTACAGGTTGTTGGAATTCGTTTTGTCGCCAGCAGGAAAATACTTTGTCCATGAAGGCCTCCCAGGCCTTCATGTCGGGATCGTTCTTCCACTAGGGATCGGTCGGATCTTTGAGGTAATTCGAAGAGATGATTCCCTGCCCATTTTCAAAGCCGGCAGGCTTCATCACGGTAGCGGCTGACGATGCAGGATTGGAAAGGAAGAATGTCGGCTTCCAGCGCAGTTCGGCTAACCACCTCTGCATCATATCCTCCCCTTTTGTGCTACTCATCGAGTTGCGATCTCCGCGGTCGTTTTCAAACAACCTTTCAGACGATCGCCTACGCCTTCCGCGCCAGAACACTGCGTTGAAGATTCATCGCCCTTTCCAGACGGGCTTCCGTTTTTCGAGGAATGCTTTCAGACCTTCTTTGCGATCTTCGGAGTCCAACGCAACGTTCGCGATAGACATCTGCCTTTCCCAGCCTTCGTCATCGCTCCAGCTCATTCCCTGACGGACAATTTCCTTGGTCGCCGCGAGCGCCGTCGGGCCATTGACGAGAAGTCGTTCGGCAAGCTTGAACGCTTCATCGAGTGCTTTTCCGGAATCGACGACATGATTGACCAATCCGAGTCGCGCGAAATATTCGGCGTCTTCCAAAGCACCAGAAAGCGCGAGTTCCATCGCGACATGATACGGAATGCGCCTCGGCAGCCGGAACAGTCCGCCGCCGATCGCAACGACGTTGTGCCTCACTTCAGGTAACCCCATCCGCGCGGTGCGCGACGCGACGATGATGTCGCAGGAAAGGCACAATTCGAGGCCACCACCGACCGCGACGCCCTCTACGGCCGCAATCAGTGGCTTGCGCGGTGGCTGGCGAAAGACACCGAAGCCGCCGCGGGGCAATTGCTCGTGCAACTCGCCACGCGCTGCCGCCTTTAGATCGGCGCCTGCAGAAAAGTCTCCGCCTGCGCCTGTAATGATGCCGATGAAGAGATCCGGCTCGTTATCGAGCAGCTCCATCGCGTCATTGACCGCGCGCGCAAGCGCGCTATCGCAGGCATTCTTCACCTCTGGTCGGTTGAGCGTCACGACGAGTATTGGACCACGGCGATCGATCAGAACACGCGGTTTATCGTAGGTCATTTCGGTTCCTCAAAGAGCCGGCTGGTTAGCGTTGGCCGAAAGTTGTGTTCACGCGAGCAGTCGACGCGCGATCACGCGGAATTTGTGGACTTCGGTCGGTCCTTCGTAGATGCGGGCCATGCGCTGGTGATCGTACCAGTGCGCGAGCGGGCTTTCGTATGTACAGCCTGCTGCGCCATGGATCTGAATTGCGCGGTCGATGACACGGCTGACCATCTCGGTGCAGGTCATTTTGATCAAGCCTGCTTCGACGCGAGAATCCTCGCCCCGGTCGGCCTTCTCGGCGCACGCGTACATCATCAAGCGGTGCTGCTGGATCTCGATCCAGGAGTCGACGATCATCGATTGGACGGCCTGCTTCTCGCTGAGCGCCCCCTCGAACACGACGCGCTGCTTGGCGTACTCCACCATCATTTCATAGCAACGCTGAGCAATGCCGAGCGCACGCGCACCGACTTCGAAACGGGCCGCGGACAGGGCCTGTTGTGCGCCTTTGAATCCTGCCCCTTCGCCGCCGATCACGGCGATGTCGTCGACGCGGCAATTATCGAACGTCAGCTGGTGCGTCGTGAAACCGCCGAGCATTGGCACCGGTCGCGCTATGAGGCCCGGATTGTCCTTCTCCACTGCGAACATCGAAATGCCGTCCGCACCCCTCTCTTTGGCTGTGCGAGCGAACACGAACACGGTGTCGGCATCGTCAAAACTGCTGATCCAGATTTTCGAGCCGTTGATGACCCAACCATCGCCGTCCCGCTTTGCATAGGTCGAAACGGCGCGCGCGGGATCAGCCCCGCCCCCCGGCTCGGTCTGCGCGAAGCACAGGGCTTTGGCGTCGGCGAGAAACGGGTCCACGTACCGAGCCTTCTGTTCGCCCTGCAAATGAAACATGTTGGACAGGATGTCTCCGCCGAAACGAAGCGGCGTCAGGCATTTGAAATTTTCCTCGGTGATCGCGAGCCGATCGACAAGCGGGAGTTGCGCGCCTCCAAGCTCCGATGGCAGATCGAGTCCCCAAAGGCCGGCTTTGCGCGCGGCTTCACGGCCGGGGGCGTAGTCCGCCTGGGTCAAGCGCTCGCCTCTGAGCTTTCGTGTTTCAAGAGGCATCTGATTGTCGGCGACCAGCCTCCGAACCAGATCGACCAGCGTGCGAGTTTCTTCGTTGAAATCGTACATGGGCTTTCCTGCGTTGACGTCCGATTACCGGGCGATGAGGCGATTCCGGGAAGCGTCACCACTTGCGTGCCTCGGGACGACGACGTTCCGAGGCCGGCGGACTGCGCAGCGAAAGCGCGCTCCAAAGAACCTTGTCCCGATGCACGCGGATGCCGTCGCCCAACCTTCGCCCATCCAATTCCAATCCCTACGATGTTATGTTACTTGATCATATGCTAGCAACCATTAGCGATACGTCAAGTTTGTTTGAATGTGATGCATGATACTTGATTAGTATATAGGAACATCGTAGGGTGCGAAGTTCGATGAGGAGAACTGCGCAATGCCGGCATTGAAGCACGAGTGTGAAGGCGCACCACCAGCTCCGGAATGGGCAGGCGCCATCCCAACGCGTTTTCAGCGCCTGTGGATACTTGGTCTCGCCGATGCTGGCCGCCGGGTGCGGGCCATGTGGACCGACCGGCAGAGACCTCACTCCATTGCTTGCGGGCGAGCCGATCGCAGTGGCCTACCCTTCGGCTCATGACCAGAAGAGCCAACAGTCATTTCAATTTGCTACCGCTGCACGATCCAGCGAGATTGACCGTCGGAGCGAGGGCGGCCGACTCACCTAAGGCGAGCCCGTGCCCGAAAAGGGAAGACGAGAGATGCCGAGGGGAAGACAAGACGTGCTGAACGAGGAACGCGCGAGCAACACTGCCGAAGAAATCGACGCCGGCAATCCCCGCACCAATGCCGAATACCGGGACGAGGCGATAGGTCGAATGATGGAGGCGGCGATTCGTCTCATCGCAGAGCGGGGCGCATCGAAATTGTCGCTCGTCGATGTTGGACGCGAGGCAGGCTACAGCCACTCCCTGCCCAACTACTACTTCAAGTCGAAAAAGCAGATGCTTCTCGACTTGTATACCTTCATCATTGATGGCGCGCGGGGTCGTTTCCGTGAGTGGACTCGCGTGCATTTCCCGGAACGTCTCCGTCCGGGGCTGTCGAATGTTCAGGGGACTATTCGTGGATATCTATGGCTCGTGCAGACCGACTTACCGTCTACGCGCGCCATGAACATCCTCGCGTCAGAAGCCATATGTTCGATGCCCGAACTTCTGGAAGTAGTTCAGCCCAACAACCGCGCATTTATGGACTTTTTCCAGTATCAACTCAGGACCGGCATTCGGCGCGGCGAGATAGATCCGTCGATTGATGTGGAAGCGATCACGCTGCTGATTGTAGCAACGCTTCGCGGAGCGACGGCGCAATATATGGCGGACCCACGGAACGTAAATTTGCAAAAACTCGCTGACACAATGGTTGATTTGCTCAACCGCAGTATCGTGCTTCCCAAACATGACGCTTAGCGGAAAGACGGCAATGGGAATGCAGGACTCGATAGCGCAACGATTGAAGCTGCCCCTGATTGCAGCGCCGATGCTGCGAATTTCCGGTCCTGACCCTATTTCGGCAGCCTGTCGGAACGGGGTGATCGGATCATTCCCCACAGTCAACGCTCGAACGCCGGAACAGCTCGACGACTGGCTTACGCGCATAAGGGACGACTGCGCCCGCGTTGATGGACCGAAGGCGCCGATTTGCCCAAACATCATCATGCGTCGCGATCCCGATGCGCTGCGCGCCGACCTCGAAGTTCTGGTCAAACACAAGACCGAAATGGTGATTGCCAGCGTTGGCTCGCCTGCCGCGGTCATAAAGCCACTGCATGACATTGGCTGTAAAGTCTTTACCGATGTCGCCTCCCTGCGCCACGCCGAAAAGGCACTCGAAGTCGGCGCTGACGGGCTCGTGCTTCTGAGCGCCGGCGGCCAGACCGGCTGGGTCAATGGCATGTCGTTCGTACGCGCTGTCCGCGCGATTTTTGATGGGCCCGTAGTTCTCTCCGGTGGCGTATCCGATGGCGCCGCGCTGTGGGCGGCGCGGGTGCTTGGCTGCGATCTCGCGATGATGGGAACGCGCTTCATAGCCACGCCCGAGAGCATGGCTTCGCAGGGTTACAAATACATGCTGGTTGAAAGCGGCCTAGACGATGTCATGCTGACCCAGGCGTTCACTGGCCTCGACACCAATATGTTGCGGCCATCCATTGTCGCCGCCGGCATTGATCCACAATCCCTTGCTGGCCCCGTGACGCGCGAAAGAGCGCGCGAACTCTTCAGCGAGCATTCAAAGGAAGCTCGCGGACCGAGGCGCTGGATTGACATATGGAGCGCAGGCCACACCGTCTCCGGCATCGATGCTGTCATGCCCGTATCAGAACTGATCGCACAACTTGTCGGCGAATATGAAGCGGCGCGCCGCGTCACTGCCAGCCTTCTGCAAGCGCCTTGAAATGGCGCGCATCACACAGAAAGACGAGAGATGGGCGTTCTTGGAGGGATGAAGGTCGTCGAAATCGCGGGAATCGGGCCCGGCCCATTCTGCGGCATGCTGCTCGCAGACCTCGGTGCTGACGTAATCACCGTCGAGCGTCCTGCCGCTGACGTAGGCCGACCGAGACCCTCGCAGATATTCAACCGCGGCAAGCGCTCGATCGTGCTAGACCTCAAAAAGCCGGAAGCCGTCGATATCGTATTGCGACTTGTCGAGCGCTCCGACGCATTGATCGAAGGCATGCGGCCGGGTGTTATGGAACGCCTCGGGCTTGGTCCGGATGTTTGCCTCGCGCGCCGCCCAACCCTCATCTATGGGCGGATGACCGGGTGGGGTCAGTTTGGCCTCATGTCGCAAGCTGCGGGCCACGACAGCAACTACACGGGTCTTTCCGGCGCACTGTGGTATTCGAGTCCTGCTGGCCAACCGCCGCAGGCGCCGGCGACCGTGATCGGCGACATCGGCGGCGGCGCACTCTATCTCGCGGTTGGCATCCTCGCAGGCGTCCTGCGCGCGCGTAGCGATGGCCGTGGCCAAGTGGTGGACGCCGCGATCGTCGACGGGTCCGCCCACATGCTCAATCTCTTGCTCTCTATGGTCGCAAGTAGCGGCGGCGGCTTCGAGCGCGGCCAACAAGCCTCGGACGCAGCTCATTGGGCCGGCCGCTCCTATCGTTGTTCTGACGGCGGCTGGGTAAACATCGCCTCGCTGGAACCGCAATTCTACGCGGAACTTATCACGCGCCTCAGCCTCGATCACGATGAGCGTTTCGCGGAGGGACAAATGGACCCCCAGGCTTGGCCAAGGCTTACGGACGAATTCACGACGTTGTTCGCGACCCGAACGCGCGCCGAATGGTGTGAGTTGTTGGAAGGCACTGACTCCTGTTTTGCGCCTGTGCTTCCGCCATCAGAGGCGAGTGTTCATCCGCATATGGCCGGGCGCAACGTGTACGCGACGGTGGACGGCGTGTTGCAGGCTGCGCCGGCACCACG
The DNA here is from genome assembly GCA_021779635.1 of Pseudomonadota bacterium. The sequence goes on from JAJYAH010000066.1 coordinate 15,204, forward strand.
CTTCTCGATCACACCGTCGGCCGGTCCTGCCAGCGTGCCAACGCGCGGAGCTCATACCTACGACGTGCTTTCCGAAGTCCTTATCTCCTCACAAGAATTCGATCGACTAAGATCGACTGGCGCCTTGGGCGCGATGGATTAGAAGCGATACGGGCGAGCTTTCGAGCGTCCCACGTAGCAGCCTACTAAGACGCATGAGATTGCCATCCACTCTTCAGCCAAGCGATCTCGGGATGGGACTTTGAGTGGATCGAATGCTTCTTGGCTAAAATGAATGTGTGGATTCTTGAGGTATCAGGACTTTGCGAGGCGTGAGCGATCACGTCGGCTGGACGTGTATGGCCGCCGGGATACAAACTCATCTAGGTCTGAAGTACGCTTCGGCCTGATCATCACGGCCGGGGACGTTCGCATGGGATATGTGCAGCAAGAAAATAAGGATTGATCTGCATGACGACGCATCCTTCCCGGAATAGTTCGCTCGAGTTGCCGTTTGGAGAGTCACCTGGAACAGGTCAAGTGGTCGAGGTGGCTCCGGGCATTCTTTGGGCCCGCATCCCTCTTCCGTTTCAACTTGATCATGTGAATGTCTATCTGATTGAGGACGATGGCGGCTGGGCCATAGTAGATACAGGCACGTCTGACGAGGGAACGCAG
>JAJYAH010000770.1 GCA_021779635.1 Pseudomonadota bacterium
AAGGACGTCACCGATCCCAAATGGGCCGGCGATCCTGACGTCAAGACCTGGACCGAGTGGATGAAGGCCAACATGCCCTCGGCCGACCTCAACGACAGCCTGACCGCCGCCGGCTACAGCTTTGCTCAGACGCTGGAACAGGTGCTGAAGCAGTGCGGCGACAATCTCACCCGCGAGAACATCATGAAGCAGGCGGCGAACTTGCGGGATTTCCGCGTCGGCCTGCTGCTGCCGGACAGCCGCATCAACACGTCGCCTGCAGATTATCGCGTGGTGACCTACATGCAGCTGCAGCGCTTCAATGGCGCAAGCTGGGACGAGGTGAAGTAGGGGTAGGGCTAATAGAATTCGCGTTCATGCAAAGTTCGTCATGGCCGGGACGAAGCCCGGCCATGACGAACTTAAAGCTCTATTCCGTTGGCCGCTCTTCGAGACTCTCGCGACGAGGTCGACTGACACTCTGCTCCATCGCCATTTGCCCGCTTTGAAGGCAGGCTCTTGCGATTCGGACTCGTTTTGTTCGCCGCGGTCGCGCGACCGAGCCCAAGCGAAAACCGCAATGACTCGCGTAAACGTTGTTCCGATTCGATTTTTTCGCTCTGCTGCGGCGCACGGTGTGACTCAAATGCCCACTTCGCCAACAAATCAGGGGCGTCGTTGTAATTTACGGTAAATTTTTCTTTCACGAATCACCGAGCTGATTCATTTTTGCGTTCTGGGGTCAATCTGGAGGCCAAGGTATGAACGTTATTGTTTTCGCATCGCGTAAGGGCGGCTCGGGGAAAAGTACCCTTGCGGCTCATCTCGCTGCGCATGTCCATAAGTCAACGAAGCCGTGCCTGCTTGTCGATGCCGATCCGCAGGGGTCATTGACCCTGTGGCACAAGCTGCGCGGCACCAATGAACCGGCGATCAAGACCGCCGTCAATTCCGTCAGCGGGATTGTCGCCGCCGCCAAGCGCGATGGTATCGAATGGGTATTCATCGACACGCCGCCGAATGTGTCGTCGGTCGTCGAGGATTCCATCCGCAACGCCACCATGGTGATCATTCCGGCGCGGCCCGGGGTATTCGACGTCAATGCCGTGCAGGAAACCATCCTGACCTGCCGCGCGGCACGCAAACCCTATGCCGTCGTGCTTAACGGCGCGCCGGCTCGCAGGGATGAAGTGGAAAGCCCGATCGTCACCATCGCGCGCGAAGCGCTGGCCAAATTCCGCGCGCCGGTGTGGGGCGGCCAGATCACCAACCGCGCCGACCTGTTGATGGCGCTCGGTCATGGTGAAGGTGCGCGCGAATACTATGCCGAAGGCCGCGCGGCGGCGGAGATCGGCCGGTTGTGGGCTGCGATCGAACGCTCGGTGAAGGCGATCCGTGGTACGGCGCCGGCGTCTGGCGCCATGCACAAGCAGGCGGCTTAGCTTCGCTACGCCGTCAGGTCGACAAAGAACGCGCGGGTCCCGCGCGTTTTCTTGTTGTGCGTTGCGCGACCTCACGGCCCATCGGCGCGTCTCGAACCATGAAGCCACAGGATAAGGTCCGCGTTGATCCGCGCGCTCAATTCACCATCAGCACGTAGAAGATGACCACCGGCGACAGGGTCAGGATCACCGACCAGATGCCGACCGCCCAGAGCACATCTCCGGTGCTGAAGCCCTGTTGTTCGCTGGATGGATTTTTCGCAGTATTCGTCGTCACGACGCCCCTCGTTTTTATCGTGGATTGTTTCTTGTGGAGACTTGATACGCGCCGGCTTTTAAAAAGTCGGCCACGATTTCGCTCGCATTTGAACACAGGTGCTACCGCCGATTAACGACGATCCGCCGCCCGCGTGATGCCGTCAGTTTGCGATCAGCGCATGGAAGGCCAGCACCGGCGACAGGCCTAGCACCGCCGCCCACAGGGCGAACGACGACACCAGGAGAAAATCCTGCATCCTCTGGGCCCGTTCGCTAATCGGATATCTGGTGTTTGCAATCGATGGTGTGGTCATGGTGTCCCCCCGTTTTTGGTTGTGGGATTTCAATAAGCCTCAAATTTTAAAGAAATCGCCGCGGCAAGGATCGGATTTGCAACGCCGGCGTCACCGCGCATTAACCAAACGCGCAGCCTGCTCACGGGCTCGATGCAAGGAATCCGTCATCCCCGCGCGAGCGCAATTGCGCTCATTGCGCTGCGGCGCGACACACGAATCTGAGGTGCGCAAATGGACCCCGGATCAGCAGCGCACCACGCCGCCATACATAGCGCGTCGAAGACGCGCGTGAACGCGCTGACGGGGCTGCGCAGCATCCGGGGAACGGATGCTCGCTGCCGGCTACCGGTCCGCGCGGCTGACCACGTCCATCAACTCGGCGATCTTGCGGCGCTGATCGGCCTTGTCGCCCGAGATGATCGCATGCTCGACGCAATGGGCGACATGGTCGCGTAGGATTTCCTCCTCGACCCGGCGTAGCGCGGCCTTCGCCGCCGCGATCTGCGTCACCACGTCGATGCAATAACGGTCGTCCTCGACCATCCCGGCGAGGCCGCGGATCTGGCCTTCAATTCGTTTCAGCCGTTTCAGGCAGGAGGTCTTGATCTCGGTGCGCATTGGGCTCATATACCCCCATGGGGTATATAGATCAAGAGGCCGCGAGAGTTCGGATGACGCAGTTGGATCACGATCACGCACACGGCAAGCACGCACATGGATCGGTTCACGCCGGCCATCATCAAGGCGCCGCGGCGCCAGCATCGCGCTGCTGCGGCGGCAAACATGCCGAGGCCGACAAATCAGCCGCCGCGACCGCGATCGATCCGGTCTGCGGCATGCGGGTCGATCCCGCCACCGCCAAGCACCGGTTCGCGCATAAAGGGCAGGATTATTTCTTCTGCTCCGGCCGCTGCCGCGAACGGTTCGAAGCCGAGCCGGAAAAATTCCTGCAACCGAAACAGCCGGAACCCGCCGCAGCGGCCGGAGCCATCTATACCTGCCCGATGCATCCCGAGGTGCGGCAGGTCGGACCGGGCAGTTGTCCGATCTGCGGAATGGCGCTGGAGCCCGAACAGGTTTCGCTCGACGATGCGCCGGATCCCGAACTCGCCGACATGACGCGGCGGTTCTGGATCGCGCTGGTGCTGACGCTGCCGGTATTCGCGATCGAGATGGGCAGCCATTTCGGCCAGATGTTTCTGGCCGGCCAGATGCACCTGGTGCCGCCGGCATGGTCGAACTGGATTTCGCTGGTGTTGTCGACGCCGGTGGTGCTGTGGGCGGGCGCGCCGTTTTTCGTGCGCGGCTGGCGTTCGCTGGTTACCAGGAATCTCAACATGTTCACGCTGATCGCGATGGGCACCGGCGTTGCCTGGGCTTACAGCGTGGTCGGCACCCTGGCGCCGCAACTGTTCCCGGCGGCTTTCCGCGACATGCACGGCGTGGTCGCGGTGTATTTCGAGGCGGCGGCCGTCATTACGGTCCTGGTGTTGCTGGGACAGGTGCTGGAATTGCGGGCACGCGCGCGCACTTCGGGCGCGATCCGCGCGCTGCTCGGGCTAGCGCCGAAAACCGCGCGGCGCATCGGCGGGCAGGGCGACGAGGATGTCGCGATCGATGCGATCGCGATCGGCGATCGCTTGCGGGTGCGGCCCGGCGAGAAGATTCCGGTCGATGGCATCGTCACCGAAGGAAGCTCTTTCGTGGATGAATCCATGGTCACCGGCGAATCGATGCCGGTGTCGAAGGCTGCGGGCGCGCGAGCGATCGGCGGCACCGTCAACCAGAGCGGCGGACTGATCGTGCGCGCGGACCGGATCGGCCGCGATACCATGCTGGCGC
>JAJYAH010000771.1 GCA_021779635.1 Pseudomonadota bacterium
CCGGCCGGTCGCATCGGTGATGATCCAGTGCCGGGTGCGCAGTTGCACCGTCTCGTTACCCGAATTGGTGATGACGATGGTGTAGGACCAGAAATATTGACGGTCTTCGATCGACGAGCGTTCCGGCAGGAAGTTCGGCTCAACGGTGACTTCGATCTGGCGGGTGACGGCGCGGTACATGTTAGCTGGATCTTCCGAAATCAGACGACATCATAGCCAATAGTTCCGGCAGAACCAATCGGCGGCCGGTCCGAGGCCGTTCCGATCCGGTTCCAATCGTCGTTTCACCACAGTTTGGACCTATGGCGCGGGCCCGGCGGGTATGCAACTTGCCTGCATCTCGGGGGCCTATACTATCGCCATCGAGGAGAGTGCAGGTTGAGCCCTGCTCAACACGGTGCCAGATGACTTCAGTAGCCGATCGAATTGTCGGGCCGCCGCTCGCGGCCACAGCCGAAGTGGTCGCGCCCGACCCGGCGTCTGTACCGCCGGCGATTTCGCTGCCGGCTGCCGGCGAGCGCGAATTGCGACTGGATCTGTTCCGCGGGCTCGCGCTGTGGCTGATCTTCATCGATCACCTGCCGCCCAATCTTTTGACATGGTTCACGATCCGAAATTACGGATTTAGCGACGCCACCGAGATATTCATTTTTATCTCGGGTTATACGGCCGCGTTCGTTTACGGCCGCGCGATGCGCGAGGCCGGCTTCGTGGTTGCGACCGCGCGCATCCTGCGACGGGTCTGGCAGATCTACGTCGCGCACGTGTTTCTGTTCACGATCTTCCTCGCGGAAATTTCCTACGTTGCGACCAGCTTCGAGAACCCGCTGTACACCGAAGAAATGGGCATCATGGATTTTCTCAAGGAGCCGGACGTCACCATCGTCCAGGCGCTGCTCCTGAGGTTTCGTCCCGTGAACATGGACGTACTGCCGCTCTATATCGTGCTGATGCTTTTTCTGCCGATTATCCTTTGGCTGATGAAGCGGAGCGCCGACCTCACGCTGGCACTGTCGGTCGTGCTCTATGCCGCCACCTGGGAATATGATCTCTACCTGTCGGCCTATCCAAACGGCTTTTGGGCCTTCAATCCATTTGCCTGGCAATTGTTGTTCGTGTTCGGTGCGTGGTGCGCGCAGGGCGGTGCCCAGCGGATGTCGCGAATTCTTTCATCGCCGATCACATTGTGGATTTCGTTCGCCTATCTGCTGGCCGCGTTCTTTGTCACGTTGACATGGTATTTGCCGCAGTTGAGTCATCTGATGCCGCGCCGGCTCGAGCAGTGGATGTATCCCATCAACAAGACCGACCTGGACGTGCTGAGGTTCGCGCATTTTCTGGCGCTGGCGGCGGTGACCGTGCGCTTCCTGCCGAAGAACTGGCCCGGACTGAAGTCGCCGTGGCTGCGGCCTCTGATCCTGTGCGGCCAGCATTCGCTGGAGATTTTCTGCCTTGGCGTGTTCCTGGCGTTTGCCGGGCATTTCTTGCTGGCGGAGCTTTCCGGCGGCGCCGGGTTGCATTTCGTTATCAGTATTTCCGGAATCCTGATTATGTCGGCCGCGGCATGGCTGATTTCATGGTACAAGCACTCTGCCGACAAGAATGCATCCCGGACGAAGGGTGCCGGCGGCAACGCCGATATGGCGGGAGGGGGGGCATGAAGTCCGATTCCGGGCTTATCCTGGGCTTGATTGTGCTGGCCGGTCTTTTGACTGCCGTGTCCGCTCGTGCCGAGAACGCACCTGAGAGTTGTGGAGTCCCGGATTATCTTCTTGCGAGCGAAAGTGCCCTTCCCAAAGTCGCGGATGCTGTAAAAGGCGGCCATTCGCTCGACATTCTCGTGGTGGGCAGCCGTTCGTCGACCATCAATGCGCCCGTGAATAACTCGGAAGCGAGCGCCTATCCCGCTCGGTTGCAGGTTGCATTGAAGGAGAAGCTGCCGTCGATTGCGGTTAACGTTTCCGTCGAAATACAAGCCAAGAAAACCGCCGAGGAAATTGCCCCCGGTTTGACGAAGTTAATGGAAGGCAGGAAGCCGATTTTGGTGATCTGGCAGACCGGCACGGTCGATGCCGTGCGTTCCGTCGATCCCGAGGATTTTCGCGCCGCGGTAGACGAGGGGGTTGTTGCGCTGCAGGAGGCCGGGGCCGACGTGATTTTAATGAATCCGCAGTATAGTCCGCGCACCGAAACGATGATTTCCGTGCCGCCCTACCTGGATAACATGCGGGTGGTGGCGCAGCAGCACGACGTTCCGCTGTTCGACCGCTTTGCGATCATGCGGCACTGGGCCGAGTCGGGAGAGTTTGACCTGTTCAGCGCGTTCCATGGCGTCGAGCTTGCCAAGCGCGTCCACAACTGTCTCGCTCGCGCGCTGGCGCAATTCGTGATGGGCGCCGCTCATCTCAATCCCGCCCAGCAGAATTGAGGATCCGGAATTTATGACGTTTGTGAGTTGTCACCGCCCTTTTTACCGAACCGCATTGCTGGCTGTGCCCGCGATGGCGGCGCTCGTGCTGCTGACGCCGGCCCAGGTCGAGCCGGCGCGCGCGCAGGCCTCCCAGCAGGCTGCATTATCCGGCGGCGCGAAATCCCAGGGCGTCAAGCCGGCTGCTCCCGCGACCGATAAGACCGAAGCGGGCAATGTTGCGGCCGTCGACCAGGCCGATCCCCAGCCGCAAAGGAGCCTCACCGAAAAGGCGATCGAAAAGGTGAAGCAGGTCGCTAAATCGGCGAGCGAAATTTTCAACCGCGTTCCGTGCCTGCCGCCAAAGGGCGGCGCCAAATCGATGGGATCGCTGCCGCATGTGGCGGGCAAGCTGGCTGCGGGAGAGCCGGTGCTGATCGTTGCATTCGGATCGTCTTCGACGGCCGGCTATGGCTCGACGTCCCCCGAATTCACCTACCCCAACCGGCTGGCGGAGCAGTTGCGTCGGCAATATCCGAGCGCCGACATTACCGTTGTCAATCGCGGCAAGGGTGGAGATGACGCGCCAGAAATGATGAAGCGGCTGCAGGTCGAGGTGCTCGACGTGAAGCCCGATTTCGTGATCTGGCAGGTCGGCACCAACGCCGTGCTGCGCAACCTTGATCCCGACGAGACCGCAACGCTGGTGGAGGAAGGCACCGCGCGCATTCAGGCCGCTGGCGCCGATCTCGTGCTGGTCGATCCGCAATATTCTCCGAAAGTCAACGAGCATGCGGAAAGCGCGGGCCGGCTGATAACGCTGCTCGGCAAGGTCGCCCAACTTCGCCATATCGGTGTTTTCCCGCGCTTCGAGGTGATGCGCGAATGGCATGAGAACCAGGCGCTTCCGATCGACAGTTTCGTGATTGCCGACGGTCTGCACATGAATGATTGGGGTTACGCCTGCTTCGCCCAGTTGCTTGGTGATGGCATCATCAAGTCGGTCGGCCAGATCCGGCTTGGCGTCAATGTGCCGTCCGACGTGCAGACGAACCGGCCGATGTGAGGTTGGCGAGCAGGGAGTAGCGAATGGCGAGTAGTTAAGGTCGTCACTCGCTATTCGCCACTCGCCATTCGCCCACTCACGCCTTCTCCAGAGCCGCCTGCAGATCCTCGATCAGATCGTCGGGATGCTCGAGCCCGGCCGAGAACCTGACAAACCCTTCGCTGATCCCGAGCTCGGCGCGCGCATCCGGCGTCAGCCGCTGATGCGTGGTGGTGGCGGGATGGGTGACGAGGCTCTTGGCATCGCCGAGATTGTTCGAGATCCGCGCCAGCTTCAGCGCGTTGAGCGTGCGAAACGCCGCCGCCTTGCCGCCCTTGACCTCGAAGCCCACCAGCGTCGATCC
>JAJYAH010000772.1 GCA_021779635.1 Pseudomonadota bacterium
GCCCGCCTGATTCATCTGCTTCCGCAGCTTCTGCATCTGGGCAACGGTGAGGCCGGAATAATGGGCGACGACTGCGACGCTGGTGGTCTTGAAGAGACCGTTCAGCGATTCAACCGCGTCCTTTTTTGCCGCTCTTTCCACAGCAAGCTCTCTCCGGTTGGCGGTCTCTGCCTCAAGGCCAGGACCGCCGGGTTACACCCGTCGTCCCGCCTGAACCTGACCTCGAGACACCCCAGTCTCTGGACACGCCGGGCAAGACGACATTTGAAAAGCCTGCCCTCCCGAGCCTGACGGCGCGGGGTGTCGAGGTTCGAACCATATCCGCCGGCCGCCGCGTGAAACACGACGTAAAGCGAAATCCGGTCTTCACCCGTCTATGCAGGCCATGCGATTAAGCCGTTGATGAAACTTTCATTTCGTCGCGGGCGCCTGCAGTCTTGGACAGGATCGAGGCCGTCCGGCAAGCCGAAAGACCCCCGCTCACATCCCACCAAAATGACGGTTTTCCCTTCCTTTCGAGCAATCCATGCGGATGTCCTGAAAGGAACGGTCTCCTATCGTATCGGGCTTTCGGAATGCGAACACAGACGTGCCAGCAACAGCCAGCACGTCCGGAAGCGGTTATCTAACGAGTCTTTTCCCGCTTGCCAAGCGCTAATTTCCCGCATCCGGAAACCCCGCGAAAAAGCTTCAAGATTTTGGGCCCGGCCTGTCACACGGAGCCCTCACCGCTCGTCTAGGGCGCAGGAGGTTCCCATGCAACGGTCCATTGCAGCCATCCTTGGGGCGCTATCCATCCTCAACGGTGCCATAATGCTGTTCGCCGGTCCCTTCTGGTACGCGAGTGTGCCGGGAGCGTCCGAGACCGGCCCCTATAATCCGCACTTTGTCCAGGACATTGGCGCGGCATTCCTGATTGCCGGTGTTGCGCTGGCCGCCCGGGCATGGCGGCCGTTGTACTGGCCCGCGGCGGTCGCCGGCGCGGGTTTCATGGCCGCCCACGGCTTGATCCATCTGGTCGCGATCGTGGCCGGGCACGATCATCACACCGGATTCGACATCGCCGCGGTCGTGCTTCCGTCGGCACTCGCCCTTTATTCCGCCTTCCCGAACCAAGGAGAACGTCATGCGTAGTTGGATCGCGCGCCGCATGCTGCGCGCAACGAGCAAGCGCTATGGTTACGACGCGAGTTATCTTGAAATGATGCTCCAGGAGTCGCCGTCCGCATTCTTCAAATTCGCACCCGTAGCAAAGGCTTCCGGCCATCGTGAGGTGGTCGCGGTGGAAGCCAGTTTCGCGGCCAAAATCGTCGGCGCCCTGGCAGAGGATTGCGGTCCCTGCACCCAATTGGCCGTCGACATGGCATTGGAAGCGGGAATGCCAAAGGATCAGATCGAGGCGGTACTGCGCCGCGACCTGCGGTCGATGAACAGCGCGACAATTCTCGGGTTCCGGTTTGCCGACGCGGTGGTGCGTCGGTCCGCGGACGACGACGAACATCGCAACGCCATTCGCGCCCGCTGGGGCGAGAAAGGCGTGATCGATTTGACGATGGCGCTTCAAATGGGCCGAATGTTTCCGATGGTAAAATCCGCTCTTGGTTACGCAAAGGAGTGCCGGCGGGTTACGGTGAGTGGACACAACGTCGATGTCGTCAAACAGGCTGCATGAAGGCGATCCGCTTGCGCCCCATCGCGGGCGGCTACTCGGACTTGCCTATCGCATGCTCGGCAGCCGCAGCGATGCTGAAGACGTGGTGCAAGATGCCTACCTCCGCTTCGCCGGCGCGCAGGACGTTCACAACCGGGAAGCCTTCCTCGTGACCGTCGTCACCCGGCTGTGTCTCGACCGACTCAAGAGCGCCAAGGCGCAACGGGAAACCTATGTCGGGCCATGGCTTCCCGAGCCGGTTTTTGATGTAGAGGGTCTTTCGCCGGACGCGGCGACCGAATTGGCGGACGATCTCTCGTTCGCGCTGCTGCTGGCGCTGGACCGGCTGTCGCCGCTGGAGCGCGCGGCCTTTCTGTTGCACGACGTGTTTGACGTGCAGTTCTCGGAGGTCGCGCGGATGATCGACCGGACCGAGGCGGCCTGCCGACAATTGGCGACGCGGGCCCGACGTGCCGTGCGCGACGCCCGCCCGGCGCCATCGGCGACGCCGGATAGCCACGCGCGCCTCCTGAGCGCGTTCAGCGACGCCGTCGCCAGCGGCGACGTATCGCGCCTGGCCGGGTTGCTGCGCGAGGACGCGATCGCCATGACCGATGGCGGTGGTCGCAAGTCTGCCGCGCTGAATCCGATCCGGGGCGCCGACAAGGTCGCGCGTTTCTTCATCGGCGTGGCAGGCAAAAACAGCGGCCGCGACATTCGCATCGAACCGACAACAATCAACGGAACCGTGGGTGCCCTGCTCTACATGGACGGCGAAATCGATCATAGCCTGAGCCTGATGATCGATGGCGACCGGATTGCCGCGATCTACATCGTGCGTAATCCCGATAAACTGCGTCACGTCGCGGGCTTCCGCCAACACTGAGCGCTGCGCCCCCGCGCGCTGAGCGGATACTCAACTTACCGGATGAGCGAGCGGCCGGCCTGCAAAGAACGCCTCCAGATTGGCGATCACGCAGTCCTGCATCGCGATATGCGATTCGATGGTATGGCCGCCGATATGCGGGGTCAGCACGACGTTCGGAAAGCCAGTGAGCGCACCGGGCGCATGCGGCTCGCTTTCGAACACGTCAAGGCCGGCGCCGGCGATGGTCTTGTCGGTCAACGCAGCAACCAGCGCCGGCTGGTCGATGACGGAGCCGCGCGAGATATTGACGACATAGCCGTCCTTGCCAAGCTTTTGCAGGATCCCGGCGTCGACGGCGTGATGGGTATCCGCCCCGGCGCGAACCGCAATCATCAGCACGCCGCACCACTCCGCCAACGCTTCCAGGCTCGGAAAGTAGCGATACGGCACATCGTGTTTGCGGCGGCTGAAATAGCCGACCTCGGTCTCGAACGCCGCGGCGCGCGCGGCGACCTTGCGGCCGATCTCGCCCATGCCGTAAACCCCGACACGGCGCCCGGGATTGCCGAGCTGCGGGCTCATCAGCGATGATGGTTTGGCGGCAGCCCAGTTGCCGCTTCGCACATAGTCATCCGCCGGCAGCAAGCGCCGCGTCACGGCCAGCATCAGCGTTACCGCCAGATCGGCAACGGCAGCCGCATTCGCCGCCGGACTATGGCCGACCGCAATTCCACGCTGAGCCGCCGCCGCAAGATCGATCCCGTCATACCCGGTGCCGTAGCAGACGATCGCCGCGAGCTTCGGCAGCGTATCCATCGCCGCCGCGCCGAGCGGCGTGCCGCCCGCCGTGATCAGGGCGCGGATGCCAGCGAGTTGTTCTTTGGTGAAGACCTCAGCCAGCGGCTTTCCGGCGGCGTCCATCAGGTCGAAGCGCTGCCCGATGCGCACCAGCATCGCCTTCGGAAAACGTGAATGGATCAAAACCTTGTCGGACATCGACGCATCCTGCACGATTTCAAAGCAAAGGGCGGGACGGGTTGCCCCGTTCCGCCCTGGTTCATCTGAAAGCGGCCCCCAAACCGGGCTAACCGAGCAGGCTGCCCGGCTCAACCTTCACGCCCGGTCCCATGGTGGAGGAAACCGCCACGCGCTGGATGTAGGTGCCCTTCGAGCCCGACGGCTTTGCCTTGGCGACCGCGTCGGCCAGCGCTCTGACGTTCTGCACCAGCTTTTCTTCCGAGAACGACGCCTTGCCGATGCCGGCCTGCACAATGCCGGCCTTCTCGACCCGGAA
>JAJYAH010000773.1 GCA_021779635.1 Pseudomonadota bacterium
CCGGACACAAGGTCGAACGCGGCGTCGAGATCGGCTTTCCGATCAGCCGGCAGGACATCGCGCAGATGACCGGCACCACGCTCCATACCGTCAGCCGAATCCTGAGCGGCTGGGAGCAACGCGGGCTGGTCGAAAGCGGACGGCAGCGCATCGTGCTGCGCGAGCCTCACAAGCTTCTGGTACTCGCGGAAGAATCTCCCGGCGCCAGCGAGCCTCGATAGGGCCATGACGGCGGCAAAGCCGCGCGCGGTCTTCAAGCAACAACTTGATCAGCCGCAATTCCAGATCGGTCCGATCGGCGTCTGCGTCCAGCAAGGGCCGAAGGTGCCGCCATTGTAGCGACCGCCGTAAAAGCCCGGCCAGCCGAAATAGTGCCATTCGTCATCGTACCCGTAATAACGCGGGACTGGATCGATATACCAGGGACGCCGGTTGTGGCGCGCCAGGCGCCGCATCGCATTTTTCTGGGCGTAAAGTGGAAGGCTGTTGCTCAGCGGCTGACGATAGCCCGGCAGGAAACCATAGCCGTGCCACCGCGGCGCCGGACGTTTATGCACCGGCGCAGCCGGTGCGACGATCGGCAGCAGTGACAGAACGATCGCAATCAATGGAACCACGAGGCGCGACATCAACACACCATAGACGGCCGGCTGCCGGGAGGCGATTCAAATCCGGGTGCACGGTCCGGCGCAACGGCTTCGGGCCGGAACGCCGGGCTAGTTGCCGAGCTTGATGCCGGCATCCCTGATCACTTTTGCCCATTGGGGCGTTTCTTTCCTGATGATCGCGGTAAATTCGGCCGGCGTGTTGCCGATCGGATCGAGGCCAAGTTCGTCGAACTTCTTGCGCACCTCCGGCATCGCCAGGACCTTGACGGTTTCGCCGTGCAATTTATCCAGAACATCCTTCGGCGTGCCGGCCGGCGCGAGCAGGCCGAACCACGGCACGGCCTCGAAGCCGGGGAATCCGGATTCCGCCATGGTCGGCAGGTCGGGCGCCAGCGCCGAGCGCTTGATCGAGGTGATGGCCAGCGCGCGCAATTTCCCTTCGCGCGCGAGCGGCACCACGTTCACGATATTGGCGAATGACATGCTGACCCGGTTGGCGAGCAGGTCCGGCATCAACGCCGTCGTGCCGCGATAGGGCACCGGCGCAATATCGACATGCGCCATGTATTTGAACAATTCGGCGCCCAGATGCTGCGACGTGCCCACGCCGGCATGGCCATAGGAAAGCTTGCCGGGCTCCGCCCTGGCGAGCGCCACCAGTTCCGCCACGGTCCTGGCCGGCACCTCGGGCGGAACGGCGAGCACGTTCGCCGCGATGAATACCTGCGAGATCGGCGCGAAATCCCTGAGCGGGTCGAACGGCAGTGTTTCGTACAGGTTGGGATTGATGACCAGCGCCGAGTTGCCGCCCATCAACAACGTGTAGCCATCGGCAGCCGCCTTGGCGACGCGTTCGGTAGCGATGTTGCTGCCGGCGCCGGGGACATTCTCGACCACGAACGCCACGCCCCAGACTTCCGCAAACCGGTCGGCAAGCATGCGCGCCGCAAGGTCGGGAGCTGTGCCGGGTGTGAAGCCGACCAGGATTTTCACCGGCCGGTTCGGATAATCGGATTGCGCCGATGCCGTCTGCGCCGTGAGCAGCACCAGCAGGGCGCCGAACAGGTTCGCAGCGAGCTTCACCGTTCCCCCTATCGTCCCGCATGCCCGTGTCCCCGGCCTTTGCCGTCGGACTTGACGACAAGTGTGGCACCGGCGAGCAGCGCCCGCAAGGCGGCCCGGGCCGCGATCGGCTGCCGACCCGAACCGATCGCGCATGATCTGTGGGGCAGACTAGATGTGCAGATCGATGCCGTTCCTCAATCCACGCTTTGAGGAATCGGGTGCTCCACCGTCGTTGGCTTCACGCACTTGTCCGAAGCCCGGGCTTCAATCAGTGCCGCAATATTTTCCCTCGTCTGAATGATCGCAACTATCGCGGATGCATGATCCTTACCTATCGTGCTTTCAAATGCCATATTCACGTCCTTTGGATCGTGACGTTGCAGGATTTCGGATGCCCGGGGTCCCATATTGTTGGCAACCCATCTCTGCAACCTTCCGGAAAAGCCCTCGGCCTTCGCCAGGTAGGCCGTGTAGCCAGCGGCGTTGTCGATTGTCAGACTCTCTTCGAAGAGCCGGTTCGCCTCGGTATCAAACGCCTTGAGGGTTGCGAGATTTTCCGTCTGGATCAATTCGCGGTGCTCCTTCTGCCATGCGAGAAGGCTTGCTATCGACAAAGTGAAAACAGTGAAAATCACGAGATAGATGCGCAGCGAAGTGATTCGGGAAAAATACCGTCCCCATAAGCTCAGCGCCGCGATGGCGGCAATTCCAGTCGCCATGGCGATAGCCCAACTGCTGAATGGATCCCAGCAGCGGATGTCCGAAGATAGCGCCATCAGGCGAGCCTCACCGGAATTGCCGCGCAGCGCGTGCTGCTCACTTCATTGAATGTAAGCCGATCATGCCATCTTCGGTATCGGTCGCGGGCGCGATGTTACCGTATGACGAAAACGTGTCTTTCGTGATCTTCCCGCCATTTTTGACTACCCGGCCAGACGACCGTACGTGCACCCGAAATAGGTCGGGACGTCCCCGACGCCGGAGGCACCATTTTTCATTTTCACGAGGGAGCCTGTGGGGCGTTATCGGGCTTGCCGGGAAAAGCCGACAATACAGAACCCGCCCCGCAGCACCCGAGTTGTCGGAATTTCCCACTTCCTGCCAAATTTCCTGCGAAACGGCGCGCCAAGGCTGGCGAGGGACGCGCGTTGCGCCCTCTTCGAAGAAACGTCGACCGATGACAAAGGTTCCGAGCCGATCGCCCAGCAAATATCCCGGTAATCGGCCCGTGGCCCCCGACGGTCGAGCGCGGCGGCGCTCGATTTCGGCCGGATCAGGGGCGCCTGCGGATCGAAGGAGCTGAATCGGCGGCCGGTTGCGCAGCCTGCCGTTTCACCGGGCCCATCCCGTCGTAGGACGAATCAGCGCGCTGGCCTAGAAATTGGCCGGGTTCAGCGAGTTGCCGGGCAGGGCGATCGGTGCTTCGCGAGAATCAACCGGGAGAACCAGAACATGAACCGCAAAGAGCGCCGCGCCGCCGATGCAGCCGTCAAGCCAACCGGCGCGTCGCCGTCGGATTTGCGCGTTTCCGGTCTTTTTGCCGCCGGCCTCGCCCATCATCAGGGGGGCCGACTCGCGCAGGCCGAAACGCTCTATCGCGAGACGCTGGCGCTGCAGCCCGATCATGCCGATGCGCTGCATCTACTCGGCGTGATTGCGTCCCAGGTCGGGCGCCATGACGTCGCCGTCGATCTGATCGGCAGGGCTATCGCGCAAACCCCCGGCAGCTCACTCTACTATTGTAACAAGGGCCTCGCGCTTGCCGGCCTGCGGCGCTTCGAAGAGGCGATCGAGAGCTACGACCGCGCCCTGTCGCTGCAACCGGGCGGCGCCGAGGCGCTGTTCAACCGGGGAGTGGCACTGCAGGCGCTCGGACGTTTCGCCGAGGCGCTGGAGAGCTACGAACGTCTCCTGAAGGCAAGCGCCGGCCATGCGTCGGCACTGTGCAATCGCGGCCTCGTGCTCGAGCAGCTCGGGCGCCTCGACGATGCCTTGACGAGCTACGACCGTGCGCTCGCGGCACAGCCCGATTTCGTCGAGGCGCTCTCCAATCGCGGAAACCTGCTAAGCAGGCTCGGCCGTATCTCCGAGGCGCTTGCGAACTACGACCGCGCGCTGGCCGCGCGTCCCGACCA
>JAJYAH010000774.1 GCA_021779635.1 Pseudomonadota bacterium
TTAGTCTCAATCTGATTTGGGTCGTCCAGTCCCCTCTGTAAAAATATTCCGGGTTCTCTTTTGACCCAAATCACCTCTATATCGCTCGCATCCCGGCCCACACAAAGGGGCGTTTCGCGATCGTCACGAACGTAGGGCAGGGGATGCGGTGGACGCGAACGGCGCTGCTGACGAGAGCGCTGTCTTGCGGACGGTGAAGTCGTGTGGTTCTGGCGCTTTCCAATGAAAACAATGCGATAGGTCGTCTAACGGCTATAACGCGCGCCTTGAACTATTTCGCGTTTTTCCCGCCTTGGCTAACGGGTTCAGCCAGCAATGGCCGTCGAGGCCGCTGGGACCATCCATCCACCTTCACCGCACGGACGCTACGGGCTGGGCTGCGGCGGGCGGCGCGGTGGCCGTCTGAGCGAAGTGATTTCCCCGATCACCTCGTCACGTCAGCTTCACCCCCAGGAACGGATATCGTCAGTGGGGTCGGTCATGTCCGAAAAGTGGCCACTTTCAGGCCTCGGGCCGCTTCCGAGCCAGGTCTGATCGTCCCTTAACAGAGGACTGGATGAAGACTGTTCCCGACGCTGCGCGAGACGACAAAAATCGTGGCAAGGGCGCCATCCGTCATGAGGTCAAGGACGGATGCAGCGCTATCTCCATCGCGTTTGCCCAAGTGCTAACCTAGTATTCTCCGCCCGACGCCGGTGCGTTCGAACCGGCCCGATCATTGCGATCCTCGCTTACCTTCTGCAGGTAAGCGATGATGTCGCGGCGAGACGGAGCGTCGAGCACGCGCACCGGCATGCGTGCGCCGGGCACAAATTTCTTGGGGTCGGCCAGCCACTGATCGAAACTGTCCGTAGACCAAGTGAGAGCGGCGCTCTTTAGCGCCTGCGAATAATGGTAGCCGGCAGCGGAGCCGGCCTTGCGGCCGAACACGCCGCCCAGCATTGGTCCGGTCTTGTTGCTGTCCATCGCGTGACAGGTGGTGCAGCGTTCGGTAAAAAGCTGCTCTCCATGGGCTGCATCCGGCGCGGCGTTAGCCTCGAACCGCGAAAGATTCTTGGCCTGATCAGGGTTTACCGAGCGCAACAACGTATAACTGAGCGTGATCGTGTCGACGTGGGCGTTGTCGGAATCCTTCGCAAATGCCGGATCGACATAGAACACGACGGGCATTTCGACTTTCTGATGCGGGTCGAGACGCTCCTCGTTGAAACAGAAGCATTGAATCTTGTTGAAATAGATGCCGCTCGTCTCCGGCGCGACGTTGAACGTCGCGTGCGCGACGATCGACTCGTTGCTGAGATTCTCGGCCGTGAAGAATACGAGCTTTTGTTCACCGAGGCGGACGGTCACGGAGCGCTGCTCCGGTTCGAACCGCCACGGCAAGTTTGGCGCTACGTTGCTGTCGAACGCAACCGTCACGGTCTGATCAGAGGCGATGGTCGGATCGGCATACGCTCGCTGCGTCGTGCCTCCGTATCCGGTCGCTCCACAGAATGCGCGGTAAAGTTCTGGCGAGTAGGCGACCAGGCCGAACATGATGCCGAGCACGACGATACAGGGCAGAAGAACATTCAGGTCTTTCCGGTAGCGCGGCTCCATCTCCACTCCTTACGCTGGCCGCCCCCGGCACCTGCGGGGATGTAAACCGATGCGACGTGGCCGTCCACCGAGGAATGAGACCTCGTGCAACCAGATATCAACGGGCTTTAGTCGTGTTTGACCCGCTTCTGCTAGACTTTGCCAATCATCCGGTATCCCGCTCGGGACAAGCGCATCCTTTTGACGGTCGTCCGCTCATTTCCGGTCTCTCCACAGGCCGACCTTTTCATGGTTCGTCGAATGCCTCAAAGGTGCTGCAGGCAAGTGATTGGGCAAAGGAAGCATTCCGGCTGCAAGCTTCGCTGCTGTGACAGATATATCGGCATCGAATTAGATGATGCCCTAGCAATAGCGGAACAAGTTGACGTCTGAAATACCCGGGCAGAGCGGACATGCTCTGCCCGCCCTCTGACCGCCGGTTTGTGCCAACAGCTGAAGTGCATCGACTTTTTATGGCTTTACCGAGATGAGGCCCAGCAGGATAAAAAACTCGCTATTGATTTTGTCCAGTTCCGCAGCGCGATTTGCGCTCCTCAGTCTCCGCCTGTAGTTCCTTGGTTGTCATCTCGAACACCTTTGGCTCTTGCGGTGCGCCATCGTAGGCATCAGCAAAACCAACAAGCGGTACAGTTGCGGTGATTGGCGAGTTGGCTTTGTCCACAGCTTCGAGCGTCAGAATTCGTCCGTGCTTGAACTGATCAACGAGTTCATCTCCACCTTCGTACTCCGCCCTGCATCCCACAGCAAAGCAGCTCGCGTAGGGCCGCTCGATTGGCTCGCCCTGGTCGATGATGATACGAACACCGCGCTCCGTATTCACCCGAGGTGGTAGAGTAACGCCAAGGGTCTTTTTCGACTCCCCGAGGCGCTCAATGAGTACGGTCGAAACGACCGATCCACAGTCGAGGTTCGAGTGGCCTTCGCCCCAGACAAAGCATGTTCCCTTCAAACAGGTTTTGTTCCAAGGCGAATAGCTCAATGCCTGCAAATCGACTTCTTCTGCGGTGCATCGAAGAGACGCTGCACCGCGCCCGGGACACGTCCTTTCACGGGCGCGGTGTCCCTCAAAACGCCGTGTAGCCGCCGTCGATCACAAAGCAATCCGCCGTATGATAGGACGATGCCTTGCTCATCAGGTAGACCGCGATGCCGCCGAAATCTGATGGCTCGCCGAACCGGCGCATCGGGATCCGCGGCATCACATTGGCGACGAATTTTTCGTTGGCCATGATGTTGGCGGTCATGTCGCTCTTGATCCAGCCGGGCAGGATGGCGTTGGCGGTGACGCCCTGGCGCGCGAGTTCGACCGCGAGCGCGCGCACCAGCGCGTTGATCGCGGCCTTGGTGGCGGCGTAATGCTCGTTGCGGGCAGTGCCGAAGATCGACGCCAGGCTCGATGTCGCGACCAGGCGGCCGAAGGCGTCGCCGGCGGTGGCGCGTTCGGTCATGTGGCGCGCGGCAACCTGAAACACGTGGAACACGCCGTCCAGATTAGTGGCGAACATGCTGCGCCATTGCTCTTCGGTGCGGTCGATAAACGCGTGCCGTCCGCCACCGCCGATGCCGGCATTGGCGAAGCAGCCATCGACGCGGCCGAACCGGTCGAGCGTGGCGGCCATCGCTGCCTTGACCGAGGCCGGATCGGTAACATCGCAAATGCGGGTGTCAACCTTGCCGCTGCTGCCGGCCATCGACGCGGCGGCGTTTCTGTTCTTGTCGGCATTGCGGCCCCAGATCGAAACGTCGCACCCGGCTGCCGCCAGCGCCTGCGCGATGCCGAGACCGATTCCGCCATTGCCGCCGGTGATGACGGCCACGCGGCCGGTGAGGTCGAAAAGTCGTTCAAGCGTTTCCATGAGGCGTTTCCATTTGGTTTGGCGCGCGTTAAGGCTGCGTCCGGGGGCGGGCAGATGTCCTGAGACCAACCATGGACAAGCCCGCCGTAAAAATCAAATATGCGGCCGAGATATCAGATCCCGACGCATCCGCGGTGCTGACAACGCGGACTACAACTGACGAGGAAACAGATGCAGTTCAAACACGCTACGCTCGATATCGATGGGCCGGTCGCCGTCCTCAAGCTCGATCATCAGGAGGTGATGAATGCCGTGTCGGTCGACATGCTGGGCGGTCTTGGCGAGGCGCTCGACGTTATCGACGAGAAGAAGGCGGAAGTCCGCTGTCTCGTC
>JAJYAH010000775.1 GCA_021779635.1 Pseudomonadota bacterium
TTCGAGTGTGGACCCTGCCGGCAATTCATCATCTTTTTCACCCTCTCCAAAGCGTCACCTTATATTGCATTGGCCGTCAGGGACCGTGCGCCCAAACGAGCAAGCTCATAGGCGATGGCCCACCCCCGCCGCGCGGTGGCGCCGCCGGTGCGTTTATTTTCGGCCGGCAGTGGATGTGGGCCGGCCGCTTGTTGGCGCCTCCTGGGCGGAGCTGGAATGCCGCAATGCCCCGGGAGTCCTGAACTTCGCCAAAACGCATGACAGGGTCCGAGGGCAACCGCTTGGCAGCATCCAGCCGGCACTGGCTCTTAGAGATTTCGTCTCCTTCCTTTCGCGGGCACGTGGCGATATGCTCCGCGGGCGTCGGCACCTCTGCTGCGGGAGGAGCACGCAGCGCGGAGGCGGCGATGTCGTCAACTCTGATCGGAAAGCAGGCCGTCGTGATCGGCGCCGGAATGGGCGGCCTCACCGCCGCGGGGGCACTCGCCGACTTCTTTGATCGAGTGCTCGTTCTCGAGCGCGACACTCTCCCCTCGGAGCCCGCGCATCGCGTGGGGACGCCACAGGCGCGGCATGTGCACGTGCTGCTGCTAAGCGGCCAGCATGCCCTCAGCGAGCTGTTCACAGGATTCGAGAAGGATCTCGCGCAGGTGGGAGCCGTGCCGCTCCGGGTCGGCCTCGATGTTCGCGGGGAGCGTCCGGGCTACGACCCGTTCCCGCAACGCGACCTCGGCTTTTTCAGCTACTCCGTGTCACGGCCGATAATCGAACGCGCCGTGCGACGGCGGGTGGAAAGCCGGGCGAACATTACGCTGCGCCAGCGTTGCCGGGTCGAGAAATTGCTGGCGTCTCCAAATGGAGAGACGGTTTCCGGCGTGCGCTATGAGAACGACAGTGGCGCGAGCGAGACGATTGCGACGGACCTCGTCGTCGATGCATCCGGAAGCGGCGCGCTCACGCTCGATTTGCTGCAATCGATCGGCCGACCACTTCCGGAGGAAACCGCGATTGGCATCGATCTCGGTTATGCGACATGCGTCTTTGCCATTCCGGATGACGCCCCTACCGATTGGAAAGGCGTCATGACGTTCGGCCAGGCACCCCACGACAGCCGTGGCGGTTTGATGTTGCCGATCGAGGGCAACCGCTGGATGGCAACCATTGGCGGGCGCCACGGTGACGTGCCGGCCGGCGATGCAGAGGGCTTCCTGGCCTACGCCAGGGGACTACGGACGCCGACGATCTACAACGCTATCCGCCACGCCGAGCGCCTTGGCGGGGTCGCGCGCTACGGCTTCCGCGAAAGCGTGCGGCGACACTTCGAGCGGCTCGAAGTCTTCCCCAGCGGGCTTTTGCCCATCGCCGACGCCATCTGCCGCTTCAATCCCATCTACGGACAAGGCATGAGCGTGGCCGCCCTTGAGGCCCGCCTGCTCCAGGAGCTTCTTGGGAAACTGGCGGGAGACAGCAATCCAATCGCTGCGCTGGCGCCGACTTTCTTCGCCCAGGTGCAGACGCTAATCGAGACTCCGTGGGCCGTCGCCACACTCGACTTCGTGTTTCCCGAGACGCGGGGGCAACGCCCGGCCGATTTTGAGACCGCGCTCAAATTCGGTATTGCTCTGACCCAGCTCGCTGCCGAAGATCCGGCCGTCCACAAGCTGACCGCCGAGGTCCAGAATCTGCTGAAACCGCGCAGCGCCTATCGCGATCCCGCCCTCGTGCAGCGCGTCCTCGCGATGATGGCCGAGGCGTAGCGCTTGATTGGAAATGGACACCCCTCGGAGGACCTGTGCCGGCCGGGTGCCGGCCGTTTCCTCAAAACCATTGTGTGACGAGGTACGCGGACCATTATTCTCCGGGATGATCTGAAAGACGGGCTGCAGGCTGTGCCGATGATTGGTAGGAAAATGGCAGGAGAAATGCGGCAATGATCTCCGAACCCCTGCTCTTACAGGGCCTCAGCGAATCCCGTCACGGATCATGTACCCCGCGCCGCGAATGGTGTGAAGCAACGGCCGTTCGAAGCCCTTGTCGATCTTGGAGCGCAGCCGCGAAATATGCACGCCCATGACACTGGTCTGCGGATCGAAATGATAATCCCAGACGTTCTCCAGGAGCATGGTTCGCGTCACCACCTGCCCGGCGTGCTTCATCAGATATTCCAGCAACCGGAATTCGCGCGGTTGCAGCGTCAATTCGTCCTTGCCGCGGGCCACCCGATGCGAAAGACGGTCGAGTTCGAGATCGCCGACACGGTAAGTGGTTTCCTCGGCCGGACCGCCATGGCGCCGCGACAGCACCTCGACCCGCGCCAGCAATTCGGCAAACGAATACGGCTTTGGCAGGTAATCGTCGCCGCCGGCGCGCAAGCCCTTGATGCGGTCGTCAACCTGGCCGAGCGCCGAGAGAATCAGCGCCGGCGTCCGATTGCCCTTCTCGCGCAGGGTGCCGATCAGCGACAGGCCGTCGCGCTTCGGCAGCATCCTGTCGATCACCAGCACGTCATAGTCGCCGGTGTCGGCGAGCGCCAACCCCTCCTCGCCATCGCTGGCGAGATCGGCGACATAACCGACTTCGCGAAACGCCTTGACCAGATAGTCGGCGGATTCTCGGTCGTCTTCGATGATCAGGAGGCGCATCTGGGTGTCAGTTGGGGTCAAGCGGGTCAGCCTTCTGTCACCATGGCGCGGTCGGCCTTCTCATGCAAGGCGACCCGACGCCTCTCCGTTAAGCAAAAAAGCGGGCGGTGAAGCTGGGGGACCTCACCGCCCTTTTAACCTTCCGACAGAGGGGGGCATTATTCCGCCGGAAGGTAACTTTAGGGAGCGAGCTTTTGACCCGCCCCCCGGAAAGAGCCGTCGACGGGGGCGACTGATGCCGGCGACACCTTCCATCTTCCCGATCATGATCCGACTGGACCGGATCAAGATCTTATCTCTTGTGCGGCGTGTGACCGCCTTTCCAGATCACGTTCGTCGAAGGTTCAATCCTCAGCCCTTGGCGAGAGGTACTGCGACGAAGCGCGAGGACCCGCCGCTCTTGATACGCATCAGAACGCTGTTCTTGTTGTCGGCGCGCGCAGCGTTGATCGCTTCGCGCACGTCTCCGGCATTGGTCACGTTCTTTCCTGCGACTTCCAGAATGACGTCGCCTTCCTTGAAGCCGCGTTCAGCCGCAGCGCTCTTCGGATCGACCTCGGTGACAACGACGCCTTCCTTGCCGGCGCCGGCAACACTGTTGGCGGGGGCAACCGTCAGACCGAGCTTTGGCACATCGGTCCCGCGGGTTACGCTACCCTTGCCATCATTGTCATTGTCGGCCTTGGCTTCGATCGTATTGGGCAGTTGGCCAAGCGTCAGGTTGACCACCTTGTCCGTGCCCTTGTGTAGCACGTTGAGCTTCACGGCATTGCCGGGCGCAAGACCGCCGATGGTGCGGGCGAGTTCGCGGGCATCCTTGACCGGCTCGCCGTTCACCGCCGTGATCACATCGCCGGATTCAATGCCGGCCTTGGCTGCCGGGCCGTTGGCCTGTGGTTCCGCAACCAGCGCGCCTTCGGCCTTCTTGAGGCCGAGACTGTCGGCGATGTCGGCTGTGACCGGCTGAATCTGGACGCCGATCCAGCCGCGGCTGACCGTGCCCTTGTCCTTGAGCTGCGCAATCACATTCTTCACGGTCGAAGCCGGGATCGAAAACGCGATGCCGACGCTGCCGCCCGACGGCGAATAAATCGCCGTGTTGACACCCATCACTTCGCCCTCGGTGTTGAAGGCCGGGCCG
>JAJYAH010000776.1 GCA_021779635.1 Pseudomonadota bacterium
GAGCGACGGCGTTGCGGCTCAGACGATCGAGGCGCAGCCGGTCTTCGGCCAGATCAAGCCATCAAAGAGGCAAGGTGATTGCGTGCTGAACAACTAGAGAAGAGGTGCAACTGCCATCGATCGTACGATACAAAGGACGGCTTGTTTTCAGGTGGAAAAGAGAGAGTGCCCGCAGGACTCAGCGAACCGCATTTCCGAGACACATGCGCTACGAGAAGCTGCCATCCTGCATAAGTCGTGCTGAAGCGCCGCTGGGCATCGTGGTCATGAAGTGTTCGCAGGAAGGCCGCGATTATCCGATCAACTCGACAGCGCCGACGCAGATCACGATCAAAGCAACGTTCGATCAGAAGGCGAAGGTTATACGCTTCTCTGGGCTCGCCGCGCGCGCCGTTAAAGGCTCGCTCCGCTTAAGTCCGCGTCGTCTCGACGGGCGAGCTCTTGGTGAAGGTAGCAATGATTTCAATGCGGGCAGTCTGCACTCGGGTGCGCAATTGCAATGTTGCGTCGCTTGCAAGTAGCGCTCCTTGGGTGCGATGCAATGTCGGCGAAGCGAACATCTCGATGGGGCGGCGCTACGCCCCGCTGTCGCCGAATTTCCAAACCGGAATCCCCATCCGCTTCGCCTTATCGGCGAGGTTGTCCTGAATGCCCGTGCCCGGAAAGACCATGACGCCAAGCGGCATCATCGTCAGCATAAGGTCGTTGCGTTTGAACGGTGCCGCCTTGGCGTGCTTCGTCCAATCGGGCCTGAAGGCGACTTGTGGTACCTTGCGGGTCGTCGCCCATTTCGCGCCGATCAGTTCGGCGCCCTTCGGTGAGCCGCCATGCAGCAAAACCATGTCGGGGTGCCTGGCGTGCACCTTGTCCAGGCGATCCCAGATGAGGTGATGGTCATCGAAGTCGAGGCCTCCGGTGAGAGCGATTTTGGGTCCAATCGGCACCAATATCTCGGCCTCGGCGCGCCGCCTTGCGGCGAGGAAATCTCTGGAGTCGATCACGGCTGCGGTGACGGCGCGGTGGTCGATGAGCGATCCCGATCGAGGACGCCAGAGTGCGCCGGTGCGGAATTCGAACTGTTCGATCGATAGCTCGCGAAACAGCTCCAGGCAGTTGCGACGTTCGATTAAGGACAGCCCTTCCGCAATCAGCCGCTCGAGTTCGACCGAACGCACTTCTGAGCCATCCTGCTCACCCTGGCTCCTCCGCTGGGCCTGCTCATTGCTATCGAGCCCGCGTTCGATGCGGTGGGCTGCGCGGTGGAATAGATTGACAGTCGACCAGAGCAGGTCTCCGAGGTCGCCCTCCATGCGGGTGTCGCCGAGCGTCGCCACGAGGGCATCGAAGATATCGGCGACAGCGGCGGTGATCATCTTGGTTTCGGGCAGCGGCCTCGGATCGGGCTCGTCGTTGAACGGCCGATAGCCGTAGAGTTGCAGTTCAGTTAGGATGTGCTCGGTCGGCGATGAGCTATGCTGAGGTTCAAAATTGATGTCGTCGTGGTCGGTCATGGAACGAGTTCCTTTGCCGGATTAGCCGCGCCCATCGCGGCCTTCGTGGCGATCACTCAGGCGGCGGGCGGGGCGGACCAGAACCCGGAGCGATGCGGAGGGCCGAAGCGACAGCGGAGGATGGCAGGGGCGGCTATTTTGCTTCGCGATGCAAAGGCGGTACGGACAATGGGCTGTTTTGGAGCAATGATCACCGCCGGCGGAAAATAGCCGCACCTCTGCCATTGCCGGTCCGGCACGCTTGCCGTCCGATCGCCCTCTAGAAGGCCGGGTGCGGCCTCTGGTCGGCACACGGCCTCGCGTGTGACCGATCATCGACGTCGATTGAGAAAACGCGCCTACGCGAAGATCGCACCTGCCGGCGATAGAAAGCGGGCTACATCCTGTGGCGCGAGTTGAACCTGGAGAGCCGCCCGGAGCTCGTCGACACCAAAGGAGCGCAGATCCTCGTTGAAGTCGTCAAGCCGAGGGGACAATGCGAAAGTCTCGATGCCGGCTCCCTCGGCGCGGTGCGTCAGAACGGTCACCGCCCTGTCTCCCGCCGCACCGGGATCGCGAGCGATGTACAGCCGGCGCAGCCTTGGACCGAGCAACATGACTGCGAGGTGATTGGCCGAGAGTGCCGCCGCCATCGGTAAGGTCGGCAACGCGCAGCGCAGCGAGAGCATGGTCTCGATGCCCTCGCCGGCTGCGAGGACGTCGTGAGCCATACCGAATCGAACGGCATTACCGAGGAGAACGCCCATCGCCCGGCGCGGCGTGCCGATTGGCGCCTTGCCTCGGCCAGAAGAATCGAGCCAGGTGCGGTGGACGCCGGTGATGACGCCATCGGGTGTCGTGACGGCGGCGATCAGAGCGGGCCAGGTCTCGGGCGGGAGGGGATAGTCCGGCTTGTAGTAGCAGCACGGATGAAAGCGAAGGCTGGCGGTGTCGCGGAACGTCGAGATGCTGCGAGACCGCAGGTAAGTTTCCGCGGTGGTGCCACGGATGGGCTTAGACATGCCAAACAGCCGCCTTGCCGATTCCGGCGAACCGCTTCGTGTGGGGATGGCGGACGATGTGTGCTCGGCCTCACGTTGCTGGGGCGGAAGGCTGAGAAAGCGGCGCGCCTCGGCCAGAACATCGCGGAATTCCAGAAAGCTGCAGCTTTCCCGGATGACGTCGAGCAAATCCCCACGTTCGCCGGTCGCGCCGTCTGTCCACTTGCCTGCAATACCGCCTCCAGCTCGAGGGCGCAGTCGAACGAACATCGACCGGCCCGGCGTATTGCGGACATCGCCGACTACCCAGTAACCGCCGATGCGACGGCCATTGGAGAGATAGTGGCGGCAGACGAGTTCAGCCCGCTCGGCAAGCCGGCGGGCGAGATCGGATGCTTGGAGTGACATGGCCTCACCCGAAGGAAGGAAGGCCCGCCGATGAAGGCGGGCCTTCGAGTCTGATGCTTTGTGCTGCCCTATTCGGCGGCGACCAGCGGCTCCTCAGCGATACCGACGACATGGTCGGCAGGATGCCGCGGATCAGGTTCGCCCGTGTCGGATGCGGTCGACGGTGCATCCTCCTCGCCTGAGCCGGCCCGCGAGATCTCGCCAGGCGCCGAGGTGGACGGGGTTGCCCCGATCGTCCAACCGGGCGTGCGCAGGGGCTCAGGCAGCCAACCTGAGCCGGCCAACAGTTCCTGCGCCCTCTCCGCCATCTCGCCCTTCTTCAGGTGCTCGATGAGCTGAGCGGCAGGCTCGCCCTTGGCTTCGCGAACGGCTTGCAGGATGCGAGCCTTGGTCACGCGGCCGAGATAGGTGTCGACGGTCGGCGACCAGCCTGCTGCCGCGACATCGAGCCCGATCGCCTCGGCGAGGCGATCGGCGTGCGCCAGCGCACGTGGTCGCCGATTCCAGGGCTCGTAGACCGCGTTGACGCTGAGCGCGATGCAATGGGCGAACAGGGCGTCGCGGCTGTCCCGATCGAAGACCGCGAGCGCATCCCAGAGTTCGGCCGACTCGCGCGGCAACTGCTCCGACCAGCGACGGTGCCGCTTGTCGACCGCTTTAGCGATGGCGGTATCGCCAAGACGCGGCGCCTGACTGCCGAACACGACGCACTTCGCCTCGACATCGAGGCAGGATTCGGGAGTGTAGCGGTAGAATAGCCTGAGGCACAGCGCGTGCAGTGCGGCGAGGAAGGCCACGTCCGGATCTTGAGCCAGCGCATCGCGCAAGGCCAGCGTGCGATACGCCGTGAGCTCGGTCATCAGCCGATCAGGGATCGGC
>JAJYAH010000777.1 GCA_021779635.1 Pseudomonadota bacterium
AAACAGCGCTAGGCGGAAGCGACCGCAGGCTTCCGCCGCGCCTCTCGCCGGAGATAGGCAGCTAGAATTCCGAGCGCCGCCGGGGTCAGACCGTCAAGCCGGCCCGCCTGCCCCACCGTTCGCGGCCGCGCTGCCTCGAGCTTCGAGCGCGCCTCGTTGGAAAGCCCAGGCACCACGCTGTAATCGATATCACTCAGGACCAGCCCTTCGTCGCGGCGGAAGGCATCGACATCAGCGGTCTGGCGCTTGAGATAGACGTCATATTTGGCGTCGATCTCGAGATGAACCGCGATCGATGGATCGACGGCCGAAAGCTCCGGCCAGATACCCCGCAGTTCGTTCCAACCGATCTCCGGATACGCCAGTAATTCGAAAGCCGAGCGGCGATGGCCGTCGTGATTGAGCGCAAGACCATGCCTTGCGGCCTGATTCGGCGTGAGCGTGCGCGACTTTGCCAGCGACTTCGCGGTATCGAGTGCTGCCATCTTGGCGCTGTGGCGCTGCAATCGGGCCTGGCCCACGCAGCCCAGCGCAGCCCCCTTGTCGGTCAGCCGCTGGTCGGCATTGTCGGCCCGCAGCGTCAGCCGGTATTCGGCCCTGGAGGTAAACATGCGATAGGGCTCGGTAATGCCGCGCGTCACGAGATCATCGATCAAGACCCCAAGATAGCCGTCGGCGCGGTCGAATATGACGGGATCGGTGCCGCTGGCCGATAGCGCGGCATTGAGTCCTGCAACGAGACCCTGTGCCGCAGCCTCTTCATAGCCGGTGGTGCCGTTGATCTGGCCAGCCAGGAACAGCCCCGGCAGGCGCTTGGTCTGCAAGGTCGGATCGAGTTCGCGGGGATCGACATGATCATATTCGATGGCATAGCCCGGCCGGACCATCCGCACCCGCTCCAGGCCTGGGATCGTCGCCAGAATAGCCAGCTGCACCTCTTCGGGCAGCGATGTGGAGATCCCGTTCGGATAGACCGTGGTGTCGTCGAGGCCTTCGGGCTCCAGGAAAATCTGATGGCCATCGCGGTCGCCGAAGCGGACGATCTTGTCCTCAATCGACGGACAATAGCGTGGGCCGCTGCTCTTGATTTGTCCGGAATACATCGGCGAGCGGTGGACGTTGGCCCGGATCACCTCATGGGTCGCCGGCGTGGTCCGGGTGATACCGCATTGGATCTGTGGAGTCGTGATGCGATCGGTCATCACCGAAAACGGCTCCGGCGGATGGTCACCCGGCTGCATTTCGACTGCCGACCAATCGATCGTGGTGCCATCCAGTCGCGGCGGCGTGCCGGTCTTCAGCCGCCCGAGGGTAAAGCCGGCGCGCTCGAAGGATGCTGACAGCCCCATGGCGGGAGCCTCATCGACCCGACCGGCCGGCCAGTTCCTTTCGCCGAGATGGATCAGCCCACGCAGGAAGGTCCCGGTGGTGATGACGACGGCGCCGGCCAGCAACTCGCGACCGTCAGCCAGGCGGACGCCGGTGACCCGGCTGCCTGAGACCATCAGCTCGTCGGCCTCGCCTTCGATTACACGAAGGTTTCCAGTTTCCGTGATAGCGGCCTGCATCGCCGCGGCGTAGAGTTTGCGATCGGCTTGGGCGCGCGGACCCCTGACCGCCGGGCCCTTGCGGCGGTTGAGCATGCGAAACTGAATTCCGGCCGCGTCAGCGACCCGGCCCATCAATCCGTCCAGTGCATCGACCTCACGAACCAGGTGGCCTTTGCCGAGCCCTCCGATGGCGGGATTGCAGGACATCGTGCCGATGGTCGCAAAACGATGGGTCACCAGCGCGCTCCGCGCGCCGACACGTGCGGACGCCGTCGCGGCTTCGCAGCCGGCATGGCCGCCTCCGATCACGATCACGTCGAACGATTCTGGCTGGAAACTCATGCCGCGACTTCTATCGTGAGATGGCGAAAGCTGGAAGTCGAACTTCGCGGGAGGCCCGACGTTTCACGTGAAACGCCAGTTCCCGATGCTGGAATGAGGTTGTTTCACGTGAAACAACGCATGAGAAAATGAATAAAGAAATATTATATAAAATATGAACGAAGAAATATTATTTACCGACACAAAAATCACGAAAGATCTTGTCCAGGATATCCTCAACATCCACCCGACCGAGCAGCCGGCCGAGCCGGTTTGCGGCCGACCGTAGCTCCTCCGCGATGAATTCCTCACCCTTGTCGACCGCGCTGATGCTGCATCGCAGCAACTTCGCCGTTTCGCGCAGCAATTTCCGGTGCCGCTCCCGGCCGATCACGCCGCCCTCCTCCGAGCCAAAATAATCCCGCGCAAACCCGACCAGCGCCGAGATCAATTCTTTCATCCCATCACCCCGGCTGGCCGAAATCCCGAAATCGAATCCGCCCCCATCAGGCAGACGCCCGTCGAGATCAATCTTGGTGCGTACTGTCCACACCGGCACTCCGCCGGCAACGGCAACAGCCGACAAATCATCGTCGACCAGCCACAACACCAGATCCGCCTCCGCCGCCCGAACCCTGGCGCGGCGCACGCCTTCCTGCTCCACCGGATCGTCGGTCTCGCGGATGCCGGCGGTATCAATCACCGTCACCGGATAACCATCAAGATCGAGTTGCACCTCGATGACATCCCGCGTGGTGCCGGCATGCGGTGAGACGATCGCGACTTCCCGCCGCGCCAGTTGATTCATCAATGTTGACTTGCCGACGTTCGGAGCGCCGGCGATCGCCACCACCAATCCCTCGCGCAGCCGTTCACTTTGGCCCTGCGCCGCAAGCACTTCTTCGATTTCTCCGAGCAGCACATTGATCTTTGCCAGCGCCGGCGCGACCAACTCGGCAGATACGTCGCCCTCGTCGGAGAAATCGATCCCGGCTTCAATCAGCGCCAAGGCGTCGATAATCCGCGCGCGCCAATTCCGCGCGCGCTCGCCGAGCATCCCCTTCAACTGACGCAGCGCCTGGCTGCGTTGCCGATCGGTGTCGGCATGAATCAGATCGTCGAGCGCTTCCGCCTCGGTGAGATCGAGCTTGCCGTTTTCGAACCCGCGCCGGGTAAACTCGCCAGGCTCCGCGGCGCGTACATTCTCAAATGCCGAGAGCGCGGAGAACAGCGCTGTCAGTACCGCCCGCCCGCCGTGGACGTGGAATTCCGCGACATCCTCTCCGGTTGCGCTCGCCGGTCCCGGAAACCACAGGATCACCGCATCGTCGATCGGTTGCCCGCTCCCGTCGCGCAGCAACGCCCGCGTCGCCATTCGAGGCGCCGGAACCTTGCCCGCCAACGCGGTCAGCGCTGTCCCAGCCTGTGGCCCGGACAGTCGCACCATTGAAATCGCGCTGGGCGGCCGGCCGGATGATAGCGCGAAGATGGTCTGGTCCCGCGGATGCATCGCCTATTTGCCCCTGAGCCCTTGAAAACGCAACGCAATTACCCTCCTCACGATTTGTCGAGGCACAACACCCCAAGCGCCGATCGATGCAGCAAATGCTGCAGCATGACTGCAGCATTTATGCTGCGGAAATCGCCGGGCTTCTGAGATCAAGCCATGGACGAGTCCATATTTCCTAACTATACTAATAGCTTATGGGATTAACCGTCGTAGCCCGCAAGCTTCTTCATGCTGCAGTTCTGCTGCAGCAAAGACCGCAGCATGGATTCCCGGACATGAAACGAAAAGGGCGCCCGTCTCGCGAGGGGCGCCCCATTCACAATCGGCCGGTCGGCTCAGGTATTCATCGATTCGAAGAATTCCAAGTTGTTCTTGGTGTTGCGCAGCTTGTCGA
>JAJYAH010000778.1 GCA_021779635.1 Pseudomonadota bacterium
CAACATCTTCGCCCTTGGGTCTATCTACGAGGAATATCTGAGGTGGGGATACCCGCACTGGTTCCATTTCGTGACCGGAGCGCTGGAGCTCACGACCGCCGTTCTGCTGGCGCAGGCACGGACGCGGCAGTGGGGATCGGCACTCGGCTGCGCCGTGATGTTGGCGGCGCTCGCGACCGTTACCCTTCACGGCGAATACGGGCACGGGGTGCCGCCGCTTATCGTGGCGACTCTATCAATAGTCGTCGGCTGGATCGCCTGGCGGAAGCGGCTCCCCAGCTCGGCATGACCGTCGCCACGGGAGGCCGAGGGAATGTCCGCGTGCGAGCGTTCACGGGTGAAAATCTGCCCAAGTCCGCCATGCCTCCGAAAGCGGAAGCCAGTTCAGAACATTATCGCAGCTTTCCTCTTGCTGCCACCGGCAACGTGCCGATGATTTCGTCGCCGCGCACCATCACGACCTCGTCCATCATGTTGACCACGACACAGACATGGTTCGGCACGATCCGCACGACGTCGCCGACATTGGGGCGGGTGTTGCTGCGAGTGAGATCGAGGAAGCCATGCTCCTCGGCAAAGCGCGCGATCCTGGCTTCCGGGTGCTCGAGAATGAGGCCGTGGCCGTCGAGCCCGCCGCCGGTATCGGAGGTCAGTGTCTTGGAGCCGGCATCGAGAATGCCGCGGTCGGGACCGGCGCGGCTCACCACGGTTGAATAGATGTAGAGCGCGCAATCGTCCCAGTTCGCGACCCCGGCCGCGACCTGCATCCGGTCGTTGTAGATATAGGTGCCCGGCCGATGCTCGGTGGCGCCCCTGAGCTTGCCGACATTCTTCAGGTTCGGCGTGCCTCCGGTGGAGACCATCGCCGCATCCAATCCGTGCTCGCGAACGCCGGCCAGCGCTTCGTCGTAAAACCGTTGCGCTTCAGTCCAGCCGGTTTCGGTCGGATACAGCATGAAGCCGGCAAACTTCAGCCCCTCGGAGGCCGCGATCTGGCGTGCGAGCGCGATCGCCTCCGCCGGGGTTTCGACCCCGGCGCGTTTGCGCCCGGTGTCGCACTCGACCACGACCGAGAGCAGGCGGCCGGATGCCTTCGCAGCCTGCGGCAGGCCGGCGATCACGACTGCATTATCCGCCGCGACGGTCATGTTCGCCTTGGCCTGCAGCGCGCCGAGCCGGGCCATCTTCTCGTCGCCGATCAGGTTGTAGCTGATCAGGATGTCGTCGATGCCGGCGTCCGCCATCACTTCGGCCTCGCCGATTTTCTGGCAGGTGATCCCCCTGGCGCCGGCGGCGATCTGGAGCCTGGCCAGGACAGGGCTTTTGTGGGTCTTGATATGCGGCCGGTTGGCGACGCCGGCGGCATCGCAGGCGGCCTGGACGCGTGCGATATTGCGTTCGACGCGATCCATGTCGATGACCGCGGCAGGCGTGCCGTAGTCGCGGGCAATTCGGACGGCGAGGGGCGTG
This sequence comes from Pseudomonadota bacterium, assembly GCA_021779635.1. The sequence continues at coordinate 1,471 of JAJYAH010000778.1, forward strand.
GACATCAGCTTTCCTCTCAGGCCTGTTCGATCTCTTCGCGCAGCACTTCAAGCTCCAGCCATCGGTCTTCGGCGGCCTCGAGTTCCTTCTGCGCGGCGGAGAGCGCGGCCGAGGCGGAATCGAATTTCTTGCGATCCTTCTTGTAGAGATTGGGATCGTCGAGGTGGCGCTGCTGTTTGGCTATTTCGGCCTGCAACTTGGCAATGGTCTTCGGCAGCGTTTCCAGCGCGTGTTTTTCGTTGAAATTGAGCCGGCGCTTGACGGTGCCGGAGGGCGCCCCGGCCGCCGCCTTGCCGCGTTCGACGGCTGCAGTTTTCACCGCTTCGCGCTTCAAATCGGCGCCGCGCTGTGCCAGCATGTCGGTATAGCCGCCGGCATATTCGACCCAGCGGCCGTCGCCTTCCGGCGCGATCACCGAGGTCACGACGCGATCGAGAAAATCGCGATCATGGCTGATCAAAATCACGGTGCCCTCATAATCGCCGAGCATTTCCTCCAGCACGTCGAGGGTTTCGAGGTCGAGATCGTTGGTCGGCTCGTCGAGCACCAAGAGGTTCGACGGTTTGGCCAGCGCGCGGGCCAGCATCAGGCGGCCGCGTTCACCACCCGAGAGCACTTCGAGCGGCGTGCGCATCTGCTCCTGCCCGAACAGAAAGTCCTTCATGTAGCTGACGACGTGCTTCGGCTTGCCGCCGACCATCACGCTGTCGCTGCGTCCGCCGGTCAGGGCCTCCGCCAGCGTCGATTTGGGATCGAGGCTTTCGCGATGCTGGTCGAGCGTTGCCATCTCGATGTTGGCGCCGAACCGGATGGTGCCGGTATCGGGCGGCTTGGCGCCGGTCAGCATGTCGATCAGCGTGGTCTTGCCGGCGCCGTTCGGCCCGACGATGCCGATCCGGTCGCCGCGCTGCACGCGGATCGAAAAATCATCGACGATAAGGCGATCGCCATAGGTCCGGCCGATGTTCCTGGCTTCGATGATCAGCTTGCCTGACTTGTCGGCCTCGGCGGCGGCGAGGTTGGCATTGCCGGTGGCGCCGCGATAGTCGCGGCGCTGTTCGCGCAGCGCATAGAGATTGCCGAGCCGCTTGACGTTGCGCTTGCGGCGGCCGGAAACGCCATAGCGGAGCCAGTGCTCCTCGTTGACAATTTTGCGGTCGAGCTTGTGCTGTTCGCGCTCTTCCTCGGCCAATACCTCGTCGCGCCAGGCCTCGAAGGCGGCAAAGCCGCGATCGATCTGCCGGATCTGGCCGCGATCGAGCCAGGCGGTGCTGCGCGACAGGTTCGACAGGAAGCGGCGGTCATGGCTGATGATGACGAGCGCGCTGCGGCGGCTGTCGAGCTCGCTTTCCAGCCATTCGATGGTGGTGAGATCGAGATGGTTGGTGGGCTCGTCCAGCAGCAGGATGTCGGGCGAGGGTGCCAGCACCCGTGCCAGCGCCGTGCGGCGGGCTTCGCCGCCGGACACATGCGCGGGATCTTCGTCGCCGCGAAGCCCGAGCTGTTCCAGAATGTAGCGGGCCTGATAGTGGTCGTCGCCGGGGCCGAGGCCGGCTTCGACATAGGCCAGCGTCGAGGTGAAGCCGGCAAAATCCGGCTCCTGCGGCAGATAGCGGATGGTCGCACCGGGTTGCACGAAGCGGCTGCCGCTGTCGGGTTCGACGAGACCGGCGGCGATCTTCAGCAGCGTCGATTTGCCGGAACCGTTGCGGCCGATCAGGCAGACGCGCTCGGCCGACGACACCGACAGTTCGACACCAGACAATAGCGGCGTGCCGCCGAAGGTCAGCGCGATGTCTTTCAACTGGATCAGGGGAGGCGCCATATCTTCTCAATTCAACCTTGTTGCGTTTGCGCCGATGGTCTGGCCCGCTCGCGCTGGATGCGGCGGATGGCCTGGTCGAGCGCCGACAGGAACGCCGAGCGATCGCGCGGAGCGAACGATCTGGGGCCGCCGGTCACCTCGCCCGAGGAACGCAGATCGGTCATCAGGTTGCGAACCGCAAGGGTCATGCCGATCGATTGTTCGGTGAACGGCTTGCCGTTCGGAGCGATCACCTCGGCGCCGGCCTTCACGCAGCGGCTCGCCAGCGGGATATCGGAGGTGATAACGATATCGCCTTTCCCGGCGCGTTCCGCGATCCAGTCGTCGGCGGCGTCCATCAAGGAACCCGCCGCAATACGCTCGATCAGCGGATCCTGTGGCACCCGGATGAATTGACCTGCCACCACGCTGACCGGCAATCCATGACGGGCAGCGACGCGGTAGATCTCGTCCTTGACCGGGCAGGCGTCGG
>JAJYAH010000779.1 GCA_021779635.1 Pseudomonadota bacterium
CTTCAACCTCCCACGCCCACGCTCGGCAAGGTCGCGAGCCCGAAACATTGTCGGCGCGCGCCAAACGCGACGCGGCGCTGCGCGAGAAGATCAGGCGCATTTTCGACGCAAACTTTGGCGTTTACGGCGCGCGAAAGGTCTGGCGACAATTGGGCCGGGAGGGAGAGAAAGTGGCGAGCTGCACAATCGAGCGGCTGATGGGCGGCATGGGCCCTGCAAGGGGCTAGTCCCAAGGAAGGCGGGTCAAGACGACCGTCAGCGACAAGGCGGCCCCTTGTCCGTTGGATAAGGTGAACCGGCAGTTCGACGCCGAACGGCCGGACGCGCTGTGGGTGGCGGACTTCACCTATCGCAGATCGTTCGAGGATGGCTGCGCCCGCAAATGATTGATAAAGGCTCGGAAGGCTCTGGACGTTAGCAATGTCAGGCGCGCGGTAAGATGTTTGCAAAATAGGCCACGATCGCCCGTGCCGAGGGTTTGGCGGCATGGCCACTTGTGAATATGGCATGGACATCCACGGCGCCCAGGTCCCATTCGGGCAACACCTGCACCAGTGCGCCACTTGCGAATTCGCGCCGGAAGGCCGGGATCGTCGTCAAAACGATGCCCATACCTTCAACGGCGGCCAAGTATGCGCCTTGCAAGACGGTGATTCTCAGGCGTCCCTCAAGGCGGACTGACGCGGTCGTACCCCCTTTCCGAAAAGTCCAGTCTCCGACGCCCTGCGGACCGACAATGATCGCATGGGCGGCGAGGTCGGTCGGAGTATTTAGGGCCGGAGCGGTGCTCAGGTAGCTCGGAGCGGCGGCGAGCGCCCGCGGCCAGGTGACGAGCTTGCGCGCGGTCGCTGTCGAGTCCGCGAGCGCGCCGAAGCGGAATGCAACATCCACGCCCTCTTTCACCAGGTCCTGCTTTTCGTCATCGAGCAATAGATCGACTCGTAACGCGGGATGCCGATCAAGGAACGGCTTCAGATGAGGGATCACGATGCGCGCCGCCAGGCTGGTGCCGATGCCGACGCGAAGCGTGCCCCGTAATTCATCTGAATGACGGGCCGTTTGCTCCGCCTCTTCGAGATCGGCCAGGATCGGTTCGATCCGAGCAAGAAAATCGGCCCCAGCATCGGTCACGGTGACCGCCCGAGTTGTACGGACAAGAAGCGCGGCCCCGATTTCACGCTCCAAGGTGGCGATCGTGCGCGACACCGTGGATTGGGGCAGGCCGAGTTCCCGGCCAGCGGCGGAGAAACTCCCACGGCGTGCGACCCGGATAAACAATCGGAGGGCGTCGAGGCGATCACTCATAGCAGATATGGATAAGTCAAAGCCACCCAACCTGGCTAGTTCATTTGGATGGAAAGGCCGATTTTCCTGCCATCGCGCTGTTGCGACAACCAAGGAGAGAACCGATGACCCTTCAGGAAACCCTCGCTTCAATCGCTCAATCCGGTCTGCCGCTGCAAGGCAAGCTGGATGCGCTAAGAACCGCATTCGACGCCGCCGTTCCGCCCGCAGTCAGCGAGGCCCTCCATCGCGCCACCGACGAGCTAATCGCGTCGGGCGCACAGAACCGCGCCCTGAAGGCCGGGGACGTCGCGCCCGCCTTCACGCTGCCCGACGCCGATGGTAATCTCGTCTCTTCCAGGACCCTCCTCGCCAGAGGGCCGCTCGTCGTCACCTTCTATCGCGGCGCCTGGTGCCCGTTCTGCAACTTCGACCTCAGCGCATTGGAAGAAGCCCGCGCGGAACTCGAGTTGCGTGGCGCGAGCCTGGTCGCGATTTCCGAACAGACGGCGCCCAACAGCCGCAAATCGCAGCGGCAAAACGGCCTCGGCTTCCCGATCTTGGGCGACCACGGCGGCGAAGTCGCAGCTCAGTTCGGCGTGCGCTGGACGTTGCCGAATTATCTGCGCGAGGTTCACAAAGCGCTCGGGGCGGACCTGACGCAGTTCAACGGCGAGGACAGTTGGACCCTGCCGATGCCCGCCCGCTACGTCATCGCGCAGGATGGCGTGATCGCTTACGCTGAGGTGAACGCCGACTATACCCGGCGCCCAGAGCCTTCGGCGGTCTTCCCGGTCCTCGAGCAACTGGGACGCCGGCAGGTCGCCTGATTTCTCTTGATAAGTCGTCCAATCAAATCCTCGGCGCTGCAAGGCGCTGGGGGCAGATTGCCGATGGGAGAGGGTGTCTGTCGAGCCGGGCCAACGTCGCAGCCAACAAGGAGAATGGGGCCATGCCCGTTGAGGCATTCGAATTTGTCGGCGCAAGCGGGAGCCGGTTGTTCGGCAAGATCGAAGCCCCAGAAGCGACCCCGCGTGGCTCGGCGCTGCTACTTCGCGTGTGGCGCCCCTTCCATACAGGACGATCGTTCATCGAGGACTTGGCCCGCCAAGACATCGAGGCGAACGCCGCTTCACTCCATCGACGACCGCTCGTCATGCACGCGCCGCTCGACGCGGTGGTCGGGATCGATCACGCATCACGGTAAGTCCTAGCCGCCAAGCATCCCAAGAGCTTCATATCGCTCGACAGAGCGGATCATTTGCGCACCCGCCGTGAGGACGGCGATTATGCGGCGGCGATGATCGCCGCGTGGGCAAGCCGCTACCTGCCGCCGATCATTGCGGATCTGCCGCAGGTCGAAGCCGCGAAGGGCGTGTCTGCGGTGGAAGCCAGAAGCGGACTGCTGCAACTGGAAATCCGCAGCGGCAAGCACCGCTTGATCGCTGACGAACCGATCTCGGTCGGCGGCCTGGACAGAGGATTCTCGCCCTACGAGTTGCTTTCCGCAGGGGCTCGCGGCCTGCACGGCGATGACGATGCGCCCCTATGCCGAGCCCAAGGGCCCGCCTCTCCATCGCGCCCAGGTCGCCGTGGAGCATGAGAAGCAAGCCGGCATGACGCCCCCCGACCGCTTCATACGGTTTCCGGTTGATTAGTTCGCAACGGCGATTTTCGGCCACCAATGGAAGCCGGTCCTGCCTTTGAGGGTTTGGCGATCATTCGCCAATCTATCACCCGCCCAGCGCCGCAGGAATCCGCCCGAGTCTTTCACCCGGAAACCGTATCAGTCGCACGATTACGCTCGATGGACCGCTCAATCAGGAGCAGCGGCGGAAGCACATCTCAATTGCCGATAGCTGCCCGGTCGATCTCACGCTGGTGCGCGGATCGGACGTGGTGACCCAGCTTGCCGCTCGCCGCAGGAAGAACGAAACGGCATCTATGGACGTCTACGCTAATACGGGGATTTCAAAACGACACCACTGGAACGGGCTTAGTCCCGGCTCTTGCGATGATGATATGGCGCGCCCGAAGGGATTCGAACCCCTGGCCTCTGCCTTCGGAGGGCAGCGCTCTATCCAGCTGAGCTACGGGCGCGTCGCTTTCGCATAGCCGAATTCGGCCGCCGGTTCAAACGCCATTCTCGCCCTTGGGCTCAGGCGGCGCAGTCGATGTGGACCTGCGAGGCTAGCTTGGCCGCGTCTTCGGCGCGGCAAAGCTGGGTTCACGGCGCAAAAGCGCCGCCGAACTCGCGGCGACGCCGACCGTGCACTCCGCAGGGACAGGCATAAGCCAGGCGCGTCATACGCCCCCGGCGGTCCCCGCAAGGCGCCCTGGCCGTCCGACGTCAGAGCAATGATTCGGGCGCGCCCCGAAAGCTCGCGCATCTCGCCGAGCGAGGGCTTTATGAGATCGACGCCGTGATCGGACGCGGCGCGCAGGGCGGCGACGGAAGCGTCGACCGCGAGAGGCACCAGCC
>JAJYAH010000780.1 GCA_021779635.1 Pseudomonadota bacterium
TGCGCACGCGGCCCTCTGGGGCCCCCTTTGTGCTCTAATTCCCGCCAAGCAGCTCGATCTGCTCTGCCCGGAACACCTCAATTCGCGGCCCGCCACGCGCCTCAACGAAGCCCCGGACGCGAATCCGCCGATTTTCGAGGGACTTGGGAGCAATGCCGGCGGCCTCGAAAACGGGTAGCACTCGCCTTGAAATAATCACAGCGAAATCCCGTGTCCAGTTTCGCCCGAAATTCAGGTAGGTCGTCGCCCCCGCCTGCCGGACGGACAGAACCTTGCCCTCGATCACCGTGAAACGCCCAATCCCTGCCAAAATATCGCCCGGACTTTCGGTGCTTTTTATGGCGGCGGGATTGCTCCAGATGCCCCGTCTGGCCTGGCGTGCGGCCGCCTCGGCGGCCATCAGGACCCCGGCACATTCCTTGTCGGTCACCGTGGCGGCGACCAGTGCTTCGCCTCGGGCCAAAAGTTCTGCCTGCACCAGAGTCCCGGACGGGACCAGGAACACGAAGGCGGGCTGGCGACCGTAGCGATCCGGCGTGTCGTCGTCGCCGCGCAGCCTTACTTCGCGATCTGTCAGGATCGCGGCCAGCGCCGGCGGGCGATTTGCCGCAGGGGTCTCCGTTGGCACCGGCTCGATCCCGGCGAGCCGAACCTCCCGGCCGTCCTGCAGGCGGAAGCTGCGCGTATCGATCACGGAGGCCACGCGGCCATCGCCTTGCGGCTCGAAGGCGCATCCCGCGGCGTCGGCGGGACCAGCCGCCGCGGCCAGCATCAGGGTTGCGCCGAGTGCAATCTTCATCTCACGCGCGCATTGAAATCCGATGGGTATTGCCGACGCGCGCATGTTGCCCAGCCAACGATTCATTCCGTTTGACGGCAAGACGCCAATTGCCGCGGCTTGCCGCCTCCCGACGCTTACGGCATGATTGCGGCAACGGAAATAGCGGTCGCGATTTCAATGCGGCGGTCCGACAGGGAGGCTTTCATGAGACGGGTTCTATCCGGCATTTTCGCCGGCATTCTCGGCGTAGCGCTGGCGGTTGCCGCTACCGCGGCGCATGCGCAGGGCAAGCCCCCGCTCAAGCTTGGCGGCATCCTCGACATGTCCGGACTTTACGCCGACATCACCGGCCCCGGCGCCGAGATGGCCGCGAAAATGGCGGCGGAGGATTTCGGCGGCGAGGTGCTCGGCCGCAAGATAGAGATTCTCGCGGCCGATCATCTCAATAAGGCCGATCTTGCCGCCAACATCGCCCGCGACATGCTCGACAATCAGGGCGTCGAGATGATCTATGACGTGGCCGCGTCCGCAACCGCGCTCGCGGCCGGCGAGATCGCCAAGGCGCGCAACAAGATCGTCATATTCAACGGCCCCGGATCGATCCGCCTGAGCAACGAGGCCTGCGGTCCCTACACCGTGCACTATGTCTTCGACACCTTCGCGCAGGCCAATGTGACCGGTCTTGCCGCCGTCAAGCAGGGCCTCGACACATGGTTCTTTCTCACCGCCGATTACGCCTTCGGCCAGGACCTCGAGAAAGACACCGCCAATGTCGTGCTGAAATCCGGCGGCAAGGTGCTGGGCAACGTCCGCCACCCGCTCAACACCGCGGATTTCTCGTCCTATCTGCTGCAGGCGCAGGCATCCAAGGCCAAGGTGATCGGGCTCGCCAATGCCGGCGGCGACACCATCAACACGATCAAACAGGCCGCCGAATTCGGCATCATGAAGGGCGGCCAGAAGCTGTCGCCGCTGCTGGCCTTCGTGACCGACATCGACGCCGTCGGGCTTGAGACCGCACAAGGGTTGCTGCTTTCGGAAGCCTATTATTGGGACCTCAATGACGACACCCGCGCCTTCGCCAAACGCTTCATGCAGCGGATCGGGCGGGTGCCGAGCGCGGCGCAGGCCGGCGTTTATTCCTCGGTGACGCACTATCTGAAAGCCGTGAAGGCCGCAGGCACCACCGACGCAGCCGCCGTCATGAAGATCATGAGGGACACCCCGATCAACGACATGTTCGCCAGGAACGGCCGGATTCGCGAGGACGGCCGCATGGTGCACGACATGTATCTGTTCGAGGTCAAGAAGCCGTCGGAGTCGAAGGGCCGCTGGGACGACTACAAGCTGCTGGCGACCATCCCCGGCAACGAGGCGTTCCAGTCGCTCGAACAGTCACGCTGCCCGCTGGTGAAGAAGTAGAGCTGAATGCTCTTTTTCGTCATTGCGAGCGAAGCGAAGCAATCCATCTCTTCTGCGGTTGGCAGTGGATTGCTTCGTCGCTTCGCTCCCTTGCGCAAACGCTTTGCGTTTGTCGCAGGCAATGACGAGTACAAAGCCTAACCAATAACAACAAAGGCGAACGCACATGAACGACATCGTCCTGCAAGACCTCGATTCCGGGCTGCTTACCATCACCATGAACCGTCCCGACCGGCGCAACGCGCTCAATCCGGACATGACACTGGGGCTGGTCGAGGCGGCGCGGCGCGCGGCGGAGGATCACGAGGTCCGTGCCGTTCTACTTAAAGGCGCCGGCGGCACGTTCTGTGTCGGCGGCGATGTGAAGTCGATGGCGGCGGGGCGCGCGCCGTTGTCGTTCGAAGCCAAGATGACCAATCTGCGGCGCGGCATGGAAGTCTCGCGCATCCTGCACGAGATGTCGAAGCCGGTGGTGGCGCAGCTCGATGGCGCGGCCGCCGGCGCGGGTCTTTCGATCGCGCTCGCCTGCGATTTCCGCGTCGCCTCGGCCTCCGTCAAGATCACCACGGCCTTCGCCAAGGTCGGGCTGTCGGGGGATTATGGCGGGACGTATTTCCTGACCCAGATGCTCGGCAGCGCCAAGGCGCGCGAGCTCTATCTGCTGTCGCCGGTGCTGACCGCGCAGGAAGCGCTCGCGCTCGGCATGGTGACGCGCGTCGTTGCCGATGCCGAGGTCGAGGCGGCGACGCGTGAACTGGCGATGTCGCTGGCGCAGGGGCCCTCGGTGACGCTGGGCTACATCAAGCGCAACATCAACAACGCCGAGCGCCTGTCGCTGGAAAACTGCTTCGACGCCGAGGCCTTCCACCATTCGCGCGCCAGCGAAACCGCCGACCACAAGGAAGCGGCCAAGGCCTTCGTCGAGAAACGCAAGCCGGTGTTCCAGGGACAGTGAGCTAAAGGCTGCGCCATTACCCCACAGAGAAGATCTAACCGTCGTCCCCGCGAAAGCGGGGACCCATAACCACAGGCCTTCGTAATGACGAAAGCCGTCTGACACTGCGCATGACCGAGAAGCCGCGGCGTATGGGTCCCGGCTCGCGCTTCGCTTGGCCGGGACGACGCGGATTTGTGTGCCGTAGTTTCAGGAACAACAGCGAAACTCACCGTCCCTTGAAGTTCGCAACGCGGCGCTCCTCGGTGGCCTTGATGCCTTCCTTGAAGTCTTCGGTGGCGCGCAGCCGCGTTTGTTCGGCGAGTTCGTGGTTGGTGGCGGCGAGCACGCGCTCGGCCAGTCCGGCGCGCATCGTGGCGCGGGTCGAGAGCAGGCCGAGCGGAGAGCACTCGGCAATCTCCTGCGCCAGCTTCATGGCGGCGTCGCGGACCTGATCCTGCGGCACGCATTCGTTGGCCAGCCCCATCCGGCGGGCTTCCTCGCCGGTGACCCGCCGGCTGGTATAGAAGATCAGCTCGGCATTGTTCTTGCCGACCAGTTCGGGAAGCGTCACGGTCAGCCCGAAGCCGGGGTGAAAGCCGAGTTTGGTGAAATTCGCAGCGAAA
>JAJYAH010000781.1 GCA_021779635.1 Pseudomonadota bacterium
GAGCGCGTGATTCAGGATAACATGCAGCGCATCGCCCAGGGGCGTACCGTCTTCATCGTCGCTCACCGCCTGTCGACGGTGCGTCGAAGCAATCGCATCATCACCATCGATCGCGGCCGATTGGTGGAGGATGGGACGCACGACGAGCTCATCAACGAGGGCGGCCGTTATGCCACGCTGCACAGGGTGCAGGCGGATATTCACGAGGTGCGTTAGAGCATTATGGTGAAGGTCAGGCGGCCTGGCCCTTGGCCAGCTTGCGAGGACGTTCTTGGGTGACCTTTGCAGATTTTCGGCGAGGTTACGTTCGGCGCTACGGCATTGTCGCGCAATGCGAAGCCGGCCATCTGCACCCTATTGCTTGGTGCTTACGAATGGCGAGCGAGCTATTTTCAGATAGCTGACGAGGTGGTGCGGACGTTTCTGACGTTAAGGACGATCGGCGCCGGCTTCAGGTAATCCCTCTATTCCGCTGGACGCCCGACGCTCTCGTAGGTGAAACCGTGTTCGGCCATCTCGCTGGGTCGGTATATGTTACGCAGGTCGACGATCACCGGCTGCGCCATTTCCTTTTTCAGCCGGGTCATGTCGAGCGCACGGAACTGTTCCCACTCGGTCACGATAACGAGCGCGTCCGCTTTCGCCGCGCAGCTATAGGGGCTGTCGCAATAGGTGACACCAGGCAGTTCGAGTTTCGCCTGGTCCATGCTGACCGGATCATAGGCCCGCACGGCAGCACCGAGATCCTGTAGCGCAGTGATCAGCGGGATCGCGGGCGCTTCGCGCATGTCGTCGGTATTCGGCTTGAAGGCGAGGCCCAGCACGCCGATAGTCCGATTGCGCAGATTGCCGCCGAGCACGGCCGCAACCTTGCGCGCCATCGCTCGCTTGCGAGTATCGTTGACCGCGAGCACGGCCTCGACAATTCGCAGCGGCACGCCGTGATCCTGCGCCGTCTTGACCAGCGCGCGGGTGTCCTTGGGAAAGCACGAGCCCCCAAAACCGGGGCCGGCGTGCAGGAATTTGCTGCCGATGCGGTTGTCGAGGCCGATGCCGCGCGCAACCTCCTGCACATCGGCGCCAGCACGCTCGGCAAGATCTGCGATCTCGTTGATGAAGCTGATTTTGGTGGCAAGAAAAGCGTTGGCGGCGTATTTGATCAATTCGGCGGTTCGCCGCCCGGTGTACATGATCGGCGCCTGATTGAGGTAAAGGGGGCGATAGATCTCCGCGATAACCTTGCGAGCGCGTTCGTCCTCGGTGCCGACCACGATGCGGTCGGGATGCTTGAAGTCGCGGATCGCGGCGCCTTCCCGCAAAAACTCCGGGTTGGAGGCGACGACAACGTCGGCCTTTGGATTGGTCTCGGCGATGATGCGCTCGACGTCGTCGCCGGTTCCGACCGGAACAGTCGATTTGGTAATGACGACAGTGAACCCTTTCAGATTTTCAGCGATCTCGCGCGCTGCGGCGTGGACGTAGCTCAGGTCCGCATGGCCATCGCCGCGCCGCGACGGTGTGCCCACGGCGATGAAGACGGCGTCCGCCTGCGCCACAGCGTCCTTCAGATCGCGGCTGAAATCGAGCCGCCCCGCGGCGGCATTGCTCGCGACAAGCTGGTCAAGGCCGGGCTCGTAGATCGGGATTCCGCCACTTTTCAGGGCCGCTATCTTTTCCGCGTCCTTGTCGATGCACGTGACTTGATGGCCAAAATCGGCGAAGCAGGCGCCGGACACCAGCCCGACATATCCCGTCCCGATCATTGCAATGCGCATGCTGTCGTCCCAGTTTGTTCAAAGCCTTGGAAGAAGGCCGCCTTCTAACAGGTTATCCGATGGTGTGACTAGGGTCCAGAAACCGAGGTTCGTGCCAAGGATCTCGGAAAATCAAGGTAAACCGAAGGTCGCCCGGGACCTGGTTTGCAAGGGCTTGCTTCGTTCCATGAATTTGGACTCCTGCCTTGGATGAAGTCTTTTTGACCGGAAAAAGGGCAAGTCCCCTGCATGGTGACAGAGTTCGATTTCTTGCAACCTTGATCTCATTAATTCGCGCGTGCCGGCAACGCGCGAGGCACTGAGTCCCCCATCGAAACTTAAGTAACGCAAACGGCGGGAGCCCCCAAATTGGATTCGACGCAGTTTTTACGCGGAACCGATCCTGGAACAGAAGCAGTCCATTCGAACCACCAACGGCGTGGGGCGTTCATATGGATTACATTTCGGGCCGGTAAGATGGTGTCCCATAGAGGAACAGCTGGAGCACAAGCGGGTGATTGGGTGCATTGGATGCGGCCGTTATTGAACCACTCAGGAGCTAATGACGACAAATATGGGTCAGGACCCCTGGCACGCGGGATGCACGCGGTGAGATATCGGCGGTCTTAACGCAAAGGAACATCGGATGAACCAGCAGTTCGGAATTCCCCCATCGTCGCGGAGGCAGAAATCCAAAAAAGCTCGGGAAGCTGTGCCGTCTCTTGGGCAACTTGCCGAGCGTTTTTCCGAGTTGCAGCGCCTTCGGCAAAAAGTGCGCGAAGCCGAGTCCGGACAAATGGCTGGCGGGCGGGCAGCACCCATCACTTCGGAGATTGTCTGAGCAACGTCCATAAGCAATGTGCAAAAGAGGGTTGCGATGTTTGCGGTCAAAAAAATGTACCGACCGTTTGACCGCAAATCGCCAGCGGTGGCTAGCCTGACATCCGTACGCCAGAGCCTATTTAACGCAGGGTATCTCTTGGCGATCGCGATCGCCACGCTCGGCTGGCTGTGGCTTCTCGCATGGTGCACGATGGAGTTGGTGACCTAGGGAGCTTTGTAGACTGGGGGCTTGCGGCGCCTCCAGATGGCGGGGAGAAACGGCCTTGGCCATCCTCAAATTGCCAACCCATGTCGTGCCAACCCGTGTCACATGGTGGGGTGATTCCCGGAGTGGAGTTCCTTGTTCAACAACTCGCTTTGCCGCCCGACTAGGGACTGATCTGAAGCCCTTCTGAACGAGTTCACCAAGCCCAGGCGGCTTTCGAAACTCTTGCGAATTTTCTATCAAGCACAGCGCCTGTCCGCCCCGCAGCGCGGTCTGAGAATTCGCGTCGAACGGTATTCGGCGAAGCTGAACATCAAGCCGGGAGACCATGGTTGACGGCTTAAACCCTATCACTCCGGCCAGTGGCCTCACCGCAATAACGCGGGTGCCTGGCAATGCCCAGCGCCGGCAGTTACCGGGCAAAAGTCAGACACCGCCCGGCGCGACATAGCAGTAAACGTAGTCGCCTCTGCTCAAGAATATGATCCCGTGACCGGTCGGGTTCGATTGATCATATTTCAGCTTGTGGTTCGGAACGACGATTCTTGTTCCGACATCAATGTGTTTGCGGCGTAGCGGCTCGTCGGGTCGGGCGTCGGTAATGATAGCGATATATCTGTTGCCATCGACTTCAAATGAATCCGCCCAGTAAGCATCCGCTTCGCCGCAACATGAGACGGCGGGATTATCCGGCTGCATCAAGGCCTGGTACCATTCGCGTATCTGCGGGTTTGTCGCTTCCCACTGCCCGAAGTCACGGGCACTCGCTACGCTTATCAAGCAACCGAACGCTGTACAAAGGACGAGGCGTTTCATGCCACACTCCTGAGTTCTCCAGCCAGCCCGCTTGAAGCAATGTTCGTGCCGCGAATCAGTTCATCGTGATATTTTATGACAAAATTCCGTAAGGCGGCGGCCGCGCTGATTATTTGAGCACAGAAGTGCCACGAGTGGCTTCCG
>JAJYAH010000067.1 GCA_021779635.1 Pseudomonadota bacterium
GCCGGTTTAGTCTGGGAGTTTGTCGGCGCCGATTAAGAAATGATTAAATTATAGCCGTCATAATACGGTCATGAGAGTTGCAATGGCCGCAGTGGTTGCTCTCCTCATACTCAATTTTGTGGACGAGCACTTTAATGACGCCCGTTATACGCGGGCGGCAACGGTTATACTTTTCAACATTGCCAGACCATTCAGCTAGGCCGCCAACTGATGGGGTGGATGGCCCCCTGACGGCATCGATGTGCCAGGGTGGTGGTCGTCAAAGATCACCAGAAACGGGAGCCATCCATGGGGCAAAAAGTGTCTTCCAAGTTCATGCGATCGACGAGGCAGGCAGCGTGATGATGCGTAAGCGGCTGCGACGCAGCCAGGTCCTCGCATTCTTTGCCAAGGTTCCGCCATGCCTTGTCGGCCTCGAAGCTTGCGCGACGGCGCACCATTGGGCGCGTGAGTTGATTGCGCTTGGCCATGAGGCTCGCCTCATGCCGCCTAACTATGTGAAGGCCTATGTGAAGCGCAACAAGCACGACGTGGCCGATGCCGAGGCGATCTGCGAAGCGGTTCGGCGTCCATCGATGCGCTTCGTACCGGTAAAAACGGCGGAGCAACAGTCAGCACACATGATGCATCGGGCTCGGGATTTGCTGATTCGCCAGCGCACCATGCTAGTCAATGCTCTGCGTGGGCACTTGGCCGAGTTCGGGCTGATCGAGGCTCAGGGCCTGCACAAAGTGGCAAGACTGATTGCGATTGTCATGGACGAGACGGATGGGCGCGTACCGGATATTGCCCGTCAGGTGCTGAAGGTGATCGTCAACCAGATCGAAGATATCCAGACACGGATCACTGGGCTCGAGATACAGGTTCGCGCATGGCACAAGAGCAACCCGGTCAGCCAACGTCTGGCTACCATTCCAGGGATCGGGCCGATCATTGCCACGGCGATCGCAGCAACGGTTGCAGATCCGAACATATTCCGTAGCGGCAGAGAGTTTGCCGCATGGCTCGGGCTAGTACCGAGACAAAACTCTACCGGGGGCAAGGCGCGGCTCGGAGGAATTAGCAAACGAGGGGACAGTTATCTTCGTCGCCTGCTCGTCAACAGCGCACACACGGTGCTACTTTGCTCGAAGCAAGCCAAGACCGACCCCTGGTTAACGTCTGCTCAGTCGAAAACCATGGCTTGTCGTGGCAGTCGCCTTGGCCAACAAGACGGCGCGCATGGCTTGGGCCGTCATGAGCAGACAGGACATCTACCGACACGCAGCAGTGGCAGCATGAACTGCTAAGCCGCGGCGCGCCACAAGCTTGCGAGAGTGAAAATACGTGATGGTACAGTCGGTCATCCGACGGATCGAGAGAAACCTGACCGCCTCATCGGGATTCCGATCCCGACCAACTGATAAGGTCTCGACTCGCGGAATCCATCAAGGCCAGCGGTCATGTGAGACCGCGCTGAAAGGCCGGACACATGACTGCAAGCGACCGTTGTTCATCACGCGAAAAAACTCTTGCAAGTCGGGGGCCATCCACACATGAGGCGGTCTCTTAGCCCCGCACTCATTTCTCGAACGGCAGCGTCGCCTGATCTTCTGACCAGTCGATGACCTCGAACATCATTCCGCGCTTGAGCATTTCCGTCTCGAGTTCAGCGGCGTGCAGCTTCCACTCGGACGTCTCACGAATGCGGAATCGGATTTCCATGCCCTGTCGTTTGAGGGCGTCGTCGGCGTCCATGGCCCCGCGGATGGCCTCATACATCATGGTGAGGCTGTCGTTAGTGAACGACTGATAATTCACCGGGCCAACCTCTGAAAAACCGATGAGCCAGCACTTGAAGCCGCGCACTCGCCCAGCGCGAGGCTCGACAGCACTGCAGCAACAAACGCCGATATCTTTCGCTCAACCGACACACGCAATAGCCTCGGCTGGTCGCTCCACCAGGGTTGCGAGCCATTATAGCCGTCAAGCTGGCTGGATACGATTGCTCATTCCGCCGCTTCACGAGTTACGAGCGCGGACCGGAGCCCGCGCCCGATGGCCCTCTCCATGCTCCTCCAGCGGGCGGCTCGGCACATAGCCCCCGCCGAAGGTGTGCCGAGCCTAGCCACGCCGGTGCGCTGGTCGATCCCGACCGGCCGGGACCAATCATGGCAACAATGCGGCCACCTGAGAATGGCGCAGCTGCAACACTTTCGAATTATCGACCTCCGGTAGGAAAAGCGATGACCGCGCGGCGGCGCGCGGCTTTGCTCTGACTTTGTTTTGCGCAGCATATCCGCAGCATACCCACAGGGCTGATTCTCGGGATGCGTGAGCGCCCACATGGGCTTGCTGCACAACCGTCCACAGGGCGGGAAAAGCCCGCCGGCACGCGGCGCGACAGTTACCGCGCCGCCGGCAACACGAAGCCGACTACCGGCGCCGTCGGCTCACGGAACCAGCGGTACTGAACCTGCGATGTAAATCGAAGTAGCCGAGTGACACGCTTCCTTGGGTAGGTGAAGATGCGCCACCCGGCTACGCGGCGCGGGTAAGGCATATGGAGCCGAGATGAACAGGTTTGCCCGCCTTCTATTTGTCGGAACCATGCTACTCGCCCGGTGCGCCTGGGCTACCGAACCTTCCCCGGTCGCATTTGCGAAGAGCGTGGTTTCCGAGCGCGGTTCTCAAACCTTTGCGACTATGAGTTATCCGGACAGAAGCTTGATCGTCGCATTCCGGCTCGAGCCTTACTCAGCGGGCAAAGCAACCGCGGTCCGGGCTTTTGGCGAGATAACAAAAAAAATCGCACAAGGTGCGTTCAGCAAATTCCCGAAGATCAAGAGCGTCCAGCTCATTGGCAACCTCGCGCTGCGCGATAAGCACGGAAACGATACTGTTGACCGCGCCGTCATGGTAAAGATTTCAAAGGTGAACGCGGCAACTATCAAGTGGGAAGAAGTCGACCCCGCCAATGTCGTCGAGATTGCCGACAAGCACTGGATCTTGCCCGAGTTGAGCGCCGACAAGAAATAATTCACAGATTTCGGCGGTGCCGGACGCGTTCGCGATTTCAAACAGTCTTTCGGCGGTCATTCACTGCTGGAACACAGCCCGGCAGGCGTCGCTGAGGCTGGCCCTCTGCCGCCGCAGGCAGGCGGTGATGGCCCGAACATTCGGGATCTCGCCGGCACAAAGCCGATAGACGTCGGGTGTGCAGGCCCTTTTTTGTTCGGCGTTCCGGGCTCCGCTGAGGCAGAGCCGATTGCCAGCAGGGCGAGAAGCAGGCCAAGCGTCAAAGCCCGATCGAGCCGACTCGCCGTGCCCCAAGATCCCGTAAATCTTGCCTCCATGACAGCATCTCCTTGCTTCGCTGGCGCTCTGGAGTGAGCGCCGTCCGGTCAAGGCAGATAAGTCAAAGATTGTTCGTGGAATGTGATTTCTCTCACAATTGGCCGTAGCCGGATCGGTCTAATCTCCGTGTAAGGCGGAAGGAAAAAAGTAACCAAGACGGCCGCGGCAGGCCGATCGATACAATTTGAGCAATCACTTCAATCTGGAAACAAAAGACTTCTGAGACCGTGCGCTTCCTGATCTTGGGAGAGCGCGATGAGCGAAGTTGAATTCGACCGATTGCTGGATGCCGTGCGAACGGCCATGGCGCCCGTACAGGAGGAGTCTTTGACCTACGCGTCCACCTTCAGTCAGCCGCCGAAGGCCGCCAACGACAACGAGCTGGCCTGGGGGTTTATTCCATTTCCGGAAGGATGGTACGCCGCCTGTTGAAGGCGCTACACGAATTTCTTCCACTGATCTCTCGAATTGATTTGATAACATATTGATTATTCGTAAGAATAATCCATACAATGCCGTATTCGTCCAAACCGAAAAATTGCCGGCTCTTCAATTCGCCGTTGTGTTTCGTCGCCCATACGCTGGTTCTCATACCGAGTGGCGCATTGACCTGCGAACCGCCCCAGGCATCCTGAAATACCAAAACAGGCGTGGACCGAACGGCCAGCATCCGCACCGTGCATTGCTCTGACCTTGATTCGCCGTGAGGTCGCCGGCCCTTCATATTCGAATCAGGCCCAACCAATGTATGCTGAGCGAGCTCATAGGCGGCTAGGCTGGTCGTAGCACGAAACCATCCGCACCGGCCGCTGGCGTAGTCTGGAAGCTAGCCAAATGCGGATAGGCATTGCTCTTTTGATCTCTCTTTGGTGCGCGGGCTGCGCCTTGTCAGAGAAGCCCGCAGCGCTGGCACCCGCCCCTCAACAAGCCGCTGCGCTGGAAAAAACGGCTCCGGTCGCTGATGCAGCATTAGCCAAATTCGAATGCAGCGACGGGACGATTTCAACTTCGCAACATGGCTGCCTCGTCAGTATGGCGCGCGCCCGGCTCCCGCCAGGACAGTCAGCCGACCGGGCACCTTCCAATTCCGCTCCCACGGCGAACCAACCGCCGACAGATGCGACGCAGTGAGCCCTGCGCGCCGAAATCCGTTCCCTGATGAAATCTTGTCAGCACGGACCGAAGGCGGAGTGGTTGCCTAAGCGGTTGATGCTGTATATTGATCCCGGCTCGTGGGGCCACGTGGCGGAGTGGTTACGCAACGGTCTGCAAAACCGTGTACACCAGTTCAATTCTGGTCGTGGCCTCCACAAAATCAGTGACTTGGCGGCCAACCTCGTCAACCTCCAAATTTTCATCATCGAAAGTCGGTAAGAAGAAAAAGGGTAGCCCCTGCCCGTTCGGCTAACAAACAAAACGGCCGCCTCGCGGCCGCGTCGAAACCAGATGCGGATGCCGGACTCCTCGCAGGCGGGCTTGATCAGGATGCCGGCCCAACCCTGAGCATCGAGAAAGTCCGCGGCAAGCGAGGCGGCGACGTTGGTCACGCCGACACTATCCGTGCCGTGAGTAAACGCCGGTAACCGCTGCGGGCCTCGCAGTGCGCGGCCAACTGTAGATGATCGGTGCCGCCGTCAATCCTCAAAATCTGGTTGCCGGCCACGGAACCTAAGCCGTCTGTGTGATTTGAATCGTCTATCGACCAAAGGGGAGAAATTGACGATGAAAGTTTCAGCAATCATGTTGGCTACCGTCCTGGCACTGTCGAGCGCGGGCGCAATGGCACAGAGCGGCGGCAATTCCCTTGATGAAATGGCCGCAAGCTCGGCGACCCGTTCAGCGATGAACAGCATGCACAGCAGGCACCACCATCATCATCGATGGAGCGCAAGCCGCTATAACGGCCATGGAATTAACAGCTTAGGGACTACGACCAACCAGGGACGAAAGTACAACGGCGGATAGGGGCGCGCTCGTTCGAACCTCCGAATCGAATTGACATTGGATCGACCTGCACCAGCAATGTGCGGGGGCCTTGTTTGTTTTGCGAATTCGCATTCTGCCTTGACCGCTCCGGTTTTGCCCTCTGTTTTCAATATATCATTGAGCCGTTTGACGGTCGCCTTGTCTCTCAACTCATCGTCATGGCGAGCGGAGATATTGAGGGTTTGGCTCGTGCGCTGCCATCCACCAGCGGTGTCTCCACTCGGTAGGTTTTCACCTCCAGCTTGAGAGCATTTCCCGCTCCCGATCGGGTCCATATTCGACTTGCCGTTGTCAACCCGGATGTGAAGC
Organism: Pseudomonadota bacterium; assembly: GCA_021779635.1. The sequence goes on from JAJYAH010000067.1 coordinate 5,632, forward strand.
CGACGCTGGTTGAAGGTCCGGGCCTCCCGGATTGCCGCGAGAATGGCACTCGCGCCCCTCGCGCGTCGTCGACCGTGACGTTAGTCTCGCCGGTCTACAGCTTGCGGGGCCGGCAAATGCCGCCACCGGCGTTCGCACGATCCACCGATTCTTGATAAGCGACGGTATCTGCAACAGGGATCCATGCGGATGATCGTACGCCTCAAACGGATCGGAGCCTGGCTGAAGTCCCGAAAGGTCGAACTTGGCTTGGGCGTGCGGGTCACCGTGGCCGCCATGGGGGCCCTGGTGATCGCCCTGGCATTCGGCCTCAAGCTGCCGCTCTGGGCGGTGCTCACATCGATCATCGTCACCCAGATGAGTGTCGGCCGATCACTCAAGGCGACCCGTGATTACCTGGTCGGAACCCTGGGTGGCGCGATCTACGGCGGGGCGGTCGCGGTGTTGATCCCGCATTCCGGCGAAGTCACCTTGCTCGTGGTTCTTGTGCTGGCGGTGGCGCCGCTGGCATTCGTCGCCGCCATCAACCCCAGCCTGAATGTGGCGACCGTCACGGCCATCATCGTGCTGCTGCTACCGGCCATGAACCACGGCAATCCCCTGGACTCCGCGATCGACCGGGTTCTGGAAGTCGCTGTCGGTGCGCTTACCGGCCTGGCGGTATCGTTTCTGGTATTGCCCTCACGCGCGCACAGCCAAATCCGCGCCAGCGCGGCGCGCGTGCTCGAATTGATGGCCTCGGCGCTCTATGAATTGCTCTCGGGCCTGACGCGGGGCCGCGACAACGACGCCCTTCACGGCCTGCAGGACGGCATCGGCGCCGCATTGGCAGGATTGAACGCGATCGGCGCCGAAGCGGAGCGCGAGCGCGCGGCCCGGCTTTCCACCGGACCCGATACCGGGCCGTTGCTGCGCACCATCCTGCGGTTGCGGCATGATCTCGTGATGATCGGCCGCGCTAGCGTGGTGCCTTTGCCGGCCGATCTGCAACGACGTCTGGCCGCGCCGCTTGAGGGGGTCCGGAATGCGATGGTCGAATATCTCCGGACGATGGCGGCCGCACTGCAGACCGGCAGGGGCACGCCGGCCATCTGGCCGGTACAAGCCGCATTGGAAGCCTACGCCGCCGAGGTCGCCGCGGTACGGAGCGATGGTCTGACACGAGGCGTGCCGGGAGACGTCGCCGAGCGTTTCTTCGCGTTGGGATTTTCCCTCGAGCAGATGCGGCAGAATTTAAGGGATCTGGAACGCTGCGTGGCGCATTGGAGCGACACGTCGGAGGTCGCGACGGCTACGTCCAGCGATGACGCCGGCTAGCGTATGATCAGGCGCGTTTGCGGCGGCGGTAATCGCGTTTGGGTTTCGGCCTGGGCGCAAGCTCCGGCAGCACGCTTTGCGCCTCGCGGTATTTCGCCAGCATCCGCTCGAAACTGCCGTGCAGCGTCGCGGCGATATCGGGCCGTTTTTCGAGGCTGGACAGCAGCATCGCCGCCGCCTCGAGGGTCGACAGGCCGTCCCGACGCGGCTCGCGGCGCAGCGACCCATAGCGTGACGGACGCGCCGGGCCGAGGATGACGCGCTGGCATTTCAGCATCCAGGCATTGCGCCACCACAGCGCCTTGGCCTGGCTCCAGGTCCCGTCGAGCAGCACGATGCCTTCAATGTCCTTCAGGATCGCGCGCTGATTGTCCTCGATTTCGCCCTTGCGATTGATGGCGACGATATCGCGGTCGGTCGCTAGGTCGGCGACTTTCGCCGAACCGAGATAAAGCACCGCCCACCGCGACGGGTCGTGGACAGGCCGCCCGAGCGCCTTGGACAGGCTCGGCCACGACAGCCCGATTTTCAGCACCGCATTCTTGAAATGCAGGGCGGTCAGCCGCGCGGTGCCGAGCGCCCTGTCCTGCTCCTGCGGGTGCTGCAGGATCAGCAGAGCAACCCGATTTTCGATCGGCGTAATGCTGTCGCAGATGCACAGCGCCGGCGGCTTGTGGCAATGCGGACAGTCGGGTGTCGCCTCCGCCGCAACGGGGTCGACCTCAGGTTGGGATTGTTTGGGCATGACCCGCTATACGCCCTGCGGCTATGCGCTTCAACAAGTCAGGGGCCAGGTGGGGCCGCCTGCCCCGCCGGATTTGAACGCGTTTGGCGGGCTTCAAGGAGGCGCCGGTCACGCCGGAATTTCACGGCTTCCAGCCATTCTGACGCCGCCCGAAGCTTCCTCCTGCCCAATGTTGCGACCGCGACCGGTTTGAAACCCCGAGAACACCTCGCCGTATCTTGGGCATCATCGAGGGGGCTGGGAATGCGGGTCGCTATCATCGGAACGGGAATCGCCGGCAACGCGGCGGCCTGGGCCTTGTCGAAACGCTATCCGGTCACGGTCTACGACCGCGAACTTCGGGCCGGCGGACACAGCCACACCGTCACGCTCGACTATGACGGAACGCGGCTGGCGGTCGACATCGGCTTTATCGTCTATAATGAGCTCAATTATCCGGATCTGACCGCGCTGTTTGCGCATTTGGGCGTCGAAACCGTGGAAAGCTGCATGAGCTTTGCGGTCACGGCAGACGCCGGCCGGTTCGAGTGGAAAGGCGGTGGAAACAACTGGCGCGAAACCGCCGGCGGACTGTTTGCCCAGCCCTGCAACCTGTTGTCACCGTCATATCTCTGGATGCTTCGCGACATCCTGACTTTCAACACCCAAAGTGTCGCGGATTATGCCACGGGCAGACTGGCAGGGCTGACGCTGGGCGAGTATTTCAAGCGCAGCCAATTCGCGCCCCGGCTGCTGACCGATTATCTCGCGCCGATGGGGGCCGCGATCTGGTCCGCACCGGCCGCCAAAATGCTGGACTTCCCGGCCGAAAACTTCGTTGCATTCTTCAGCAATCATCGTTTGCTGCAATATGATCGCCCGGTCTGGCGCACAGTAAAGGACGGCAGCCGACGCTATGTCGAGAAACTGACGTCGGCGTTCCGGGACCAGTTGCGGCTGGGCTGCGCCGTGACCTCGATCGAACGGACGTCGCACGGTGTGGTCGTCAACGACAGTCATGGCAGAAGCGAACCTTACGACCATGTCGTGGTCGCATCGCACAGCGACCAGGCGCTGGCGATGCTGTCGGACGCCGACCATCACGAACGGGCCGTTCTCGGCGCCATCGGCTACGCGCCAAATACCGTCTACCTCCATCGTGACATCAGACTGATGCCGAAACGCCGGCGAGCCTGGGCGTCGTGGAATTTCCTGCGCTGGCAGCGCGAGGGCACAGCCGAAAACGACGTCGCGGTAACCTACTGGATGAACCGGCTTCAGGGCATCGACGAGAGCAAGCCGCTGTTCGTCAGCCTCAACCCTCCGTTCGAACCCGATCCGGCGCTGACGTTCGGCAAATATATCTGCGATCATCCGCAATATAGCGCCGCTGCCTTCGCAGCCCAGAAGCAGCTGGCGGAGATTCAGGGCCGGCGTCACACCTGGTTCTGCGGCGCCTGGACCGGATACGGCTTTCACGAGGACGGATTGCGGTCCGGTCTCGCGGTCGCCGACGCGCTGGGAGCGGCCGTGCCGTGGCGCGCGCCTCCGCCCGAATTGTCACAAGCCGCGGAGTAGCGATGCCCAAGCTGACCGCCAAACCCGAAATCGATCGCGATACCGAGGACGCTGCGGCTGCGCTCTACTTTGGCAAGGTGATGCACGCGCGCCTGAAACCGATGGGCCATCGCTTCAACTATCGCGTCATGAGCCTGCTGATCGATCTTGACCGCCTCGACGCGGCGGACCGGCAATGTTCCCTGTTCGGTGTGAACCGGGCGGCCCTCTACAGCTTCAACGAGGCCGATCACGGTGAACGCGACGGGTCGTCGTTGCGCGCCTATGCGCAGCGGCGCGCCGCCGAGCACGGCATCGATCTGACCGGCGGGCGCGTGCTGCTGCTCTGCTATCCTCGCCTGCTCGGCTACACATTCAATCCGCTATCGGTCTATTTCTGCCATCGCGCTGACGGCGGGCTTGCGCTCATGATCTATGAGGTCCGCAACACCTTCGGCGACATCCACGCTTACGTGCTTCCGGTGAAGCCGGCCCAAATCAGCGATGCCGGCATCCGACAGCAGCACGACAAGCTGTTTTACGTCTCTCCTTTCATCGATATGGCGATGCGCTACTATTTCCGCGTTATGCCACCGGCAGAAGGCGTCAAGCTGCGAATTCTGGAGACCGACCGCGCAGGCCCTCTGCTTGCAGCGACCTTCAACGGCCGCCGCCGCGCCCTGACCACGCCGGCACTGTTGTGGTCGGTTTTCTCGCTGCCGCTCGTGACTTTGAAAATCACGGCGGCGATCCACTGGGAAGCGTTGCGGCTCTGGCTCAAGGGAGCGCGTCTGGTGCCTCGGCCGAATGCCGCAGCTGCGAACGCTGCCGCCAATAGCAGCTTGGCGATCAACGAATGTACTGATTATACTGGAGCAGCGTTAACTGCAGCCCCCAGGAACATGGCGGGGCGGCGGCAAAGCGCTCCAGTTCAGTGAAGGTTGAAAATTGGGTCGACCGCTCAGCTGAACTTGGACACCGAGCCACATCCTTTTGATGAATCCGCCGATGTCGAACCTGATCCCGCTGACTCCCGCCAACGTGGAAACGGTGCTTTCCGATTTGCCACGTCTGGTCCGGTTGGCGTTCGGATTCGGATCGAGGCTACGGCGCGGCACGCTCGACGTCACGCTTCCCGATGGCCGTACGCTGCAATTGGGCGGCATGGAGCCCGGTCCGTCGGCGGCCATGAAGCTCTACAATTACGGCTTTGCGTCGCGGCTTCTGAATGGCGGTGACATTGGAATAGCCGAAGCCTATCTGAACGGCGAATGGGACACGCCTGACCTGACGCAGTTTCTCTATCTGTTCTGCGTCAATCACGACCTGATCGAAGCGATGCTCGGCGACAGACCGCTGATGCGCTTTGTCCAGATCGTCCGCCACTGGTTCAATCGAAATACCAAGCGGCAGGCACGCCGCAATATTTATGCCCATTACGATATCGGCAATGCGTTCTATTCGGCATGGCTCGATCCGACCATGACCTATTCCTCGGCGTTGTATGAGGAACACACCCCGGATCTGACGGCTGCGCAAAACAACAAATATCGCCGGCTTGCCGAAGCGATCGATTTGCAACCCGGCCAGAAGCTGCTGGAGATCGGATGCGGCTGGGGCGGCTTTGCGGAATATGCCGCCAAAACCTGTGGCGTCAGGGTGGTCGGTCTCACGATCAGCAAAGAACAGCGCGACTTTGCGCAGGCGCGCATCCAGGACGCCGGCCTCGGCGACAAGGTCGAAATCCGGCTCCAGGACTATCGCGACGAGCGCGACCAGTATGATCGTATCGCCTCGATCGAGATGATCGAGGCGGTTGGCGAGCAGTTCTGGCCCCGATATTTTTCACAGTTGCGCGACCGGCTGTTACCCGGCGGCCTTGCCGGGATCCAGGCCATCACCATTCAGGACAGCATGTTCCAGACCTATCGGCGCGAGGTCGATTTCATCCAGCGCTACGTTTTTCCGGGCGGCATGCTCCCCTCGCCGCAGGTCTTGAAATCGCTGGGCGAGCGGTTCGGCGTTCCCGTCATCCGCGAACGCATTTTCGGACAAGATTATGCCAAGACGCTGGCGACCTGGCGAAATAATTTTCGCGCGGCCTGGCCGAATCTGATGCCGCTCGGATTTGACGACCGGTTCCGGCGACTATGGGAATATTACCTCGCTTATTGCGAGGCCGGATTTCTGTCCGGCAATATCGATGTGCGCCAGGTCGTGTTTGCGAAGTCGGATTGACGGCGCGGTTCGTCCTTCCAAATCCCGTCACGTGCCGTCGGCTTGTGCGCGCTGCGGCGGTCCACTAGGGTCGCGGGGTGATCAGGCAAGAACCGGCATTTAACCACATGACTATCAACAACGACGTCGTTGAAGCGATCGGCAATACTCCGCTCATCAAGCTGACGCGGGCTTCCGAGGAAACCGGTTGCACCATCCTCGGCAAGGCCGAGTTCATGAATCCCGGCCAGTCGGTGAAGGACCGCGCCGGCAAATGGATGATCCTCGAAGCGGAGAAGCGCGGCGAGTTGAAGCCGGGCGGCCTGGTGCTCGAGGCGACCGCGGGCAATACCGGCATCGGTCTGGCCGTGGTCGCCAGCGCGCGCGGATACCGGACCATGATTCTGATCCCGGAAACGCAAAGCCGGGAAAAGAAGGAAATGCTGCGGCTATGCGGCGCCGAATTGATCGAGGTGCCGGCGCTGCCCTTCTCCAATCCGAACAATTATCAGCATGTCGGCAAGCGGTTGGCCGAACGGCTGCGCAAGACCGAACCGAATGGCGTGCTGTTCGCCGATCAGTGGAACAATCTCGACAACGCCAAGGCGCATTACGATTCGACGGGTCCGGAAATCTGGCAGCAAACCGGCGGCAAGATCGACGGCTTCATCTGTTCGGTCGGCACCGGCGGTACGCTCGCCGGCACCAGCCGGGCCTTGAAGGAAAGAAACAAGGACATCGTCGTTGCCTGCGCCGATCCGCACGGATTTGCGATGTACGAATTGTTCAAGCACGGCAAGGCCAAATCGACCCCGGGCGATTCCATCACCGAGGGCATCGGGCTGGGCCGCGTCACGCCCGTGATCGAAACCGCCAGGGTCGATGATGCGTTCCTGATCTCGGACGAAGAAGCCGTGACCGTTATCTACGAATTGCTGCAGCACGAAGGGCTCTGCCTAGGCGGCTCTACGGGCATCAACGTCGCCGGCGCGATCCGGCTCGCCAGGCAACTCGGGCCTGGCCATACCATCGTGACCATTCTCTGCGATTCCGGAAATCGCTATCAGTCGAAACTGTTCAACCCGGATTTCATGCGCTCCAAGAACCTGCCGGTGCCGGAATGGCTGGAGAAGCGCAGCCACATCGACGTGCCGTTCGAGAAGGTGTGAGCGCTCCCTCACCGCAGAATCTGGCTGAGGAACAGCCTAGTCCGCGCGTGCTGCGGGTTGGCGAAGAATTCCGCCGGCGTGTTGGCCTCGATGATTTGGCCGGCGTCCATGAAAACAACGCGATCGGCCACCTCCCGGGCAAATCCCATTTCGTGGGTTACGACCAGCATGGTCATGCCCTCCCGGGCAAGATCGACCATGGTGTCGAGCACTTCCTTGACCATTTCGGGATCAAGCGCCGAGGTCGCCTCGTCGAACAGCATCACCTTCGGGTTCATCGTCAGGGCGCGCGCGATCGCAACCCGTTGCTGCTGCCCGCCCGACAACTGGCTCGGAAATTTATGCGCCTGCTGCGGGATTTTCACGCGCTCCAGGTATTTCATCGCCGCTGCTTCGGCATCCTTCTTCGGAAGATGGCGGACCCAGATCGGCGCCAGCGTGCAATTCTCCAGCACGGTCAGGTGCGGAAACAGGTTGAAGCTCTGGAATACCATGCCCACCTCGCGCCGCACCTCGTCGACGTGCCGCAGACCAGGCCCGAGTTCGATGCCGTCGACGACGATTCGGCCTTCCTGAAATTCCTCCAGGGCATTGATGCAGCGGATCAGCGTCGATTTGCCTGAACCCGAAGGCCCGCAAATCACGATGCGCTCGCCTTTCCCGACATCCAGATTGATGTCGCGCAGCACATGAAAGTCACCAAACCACTTGTTAAGGGCCGTGATGCCGACAATCGAATTCGCGGTCATGATCATTTCACTCAACTACGCCGGTGCGCGTTCAGCCGGTGCTCGACGAATAGCGAATAACGCGACATTGCAAAACAGAACGCGAAGTAAATCAGTCCGGCGAACGCAAAGCCGGTAAACAAGGTCGTCGGCGTCGACCAGACCGGATCGGCAAACGACGCGCGCAGTTGCCCCAAGAGATCGAACAGCGCCACGATCGATACCAGCGAGGTGTCCTTGAACAACGCGATGAAACTGTTGACGAGGCCGGGAATGACATGGCGGAGCGCCTGCGGCATCACGATCAGCGCCGTGGTTTTCCAATAGGAAAGGCCGAGCGCGTTCGCTGCCTCCGCCTGCCCGCGCGGAACAGCCAGCAGGCCGCCCCGAACGACCTCGGCATTATAGGCGCCGGCGAACAGCGCAATACCGATCAAGACACGAACCAGACCATCGACCGTGAAATTTCCGGGCAGGAATAGCGGCAGCATGTAGGTCGCGAAGAACAGCACCGTGATCAAGGGAACGCCGCGCCAGAATTCGATAAACACGACCGAGAAAATCCGGATCAACGGAATAGCCGAGCGCCGGCCCAATGCCAATGCGATGCCGACCGGCATCGATGTGACGATGCCTGTCACCGACACCACCAGCGTCACCAAAAGACCGCCCCAGAGCCGCGTATCGACAACAGGCAGTCCGCCATGATCGAGGCCGAGCGCAGCGATCACGGCGCCGATGCCGGCAAACACTGCAAGGCTGGCGATGAGGGTACGCCACCCGTCCCGGATGCCACCATTCAGGACGAACACCAGCACCGAGGCGATAAAGGCGGTGGCGGCGAAGTCGGTCCATACCGGACGGGAAGACGCCTGGATTTGATCGCGGAGCCAAGTCAGCGGCCAGATCAAAAATGAAACGGCGCTACTGAGCAACACGACAAGCTTTCCAAGCAGAACCAGTATCGGCCCGACGACCGCGGCCGCCTCGCCCGCGCTCGTCAGCTTGCGGCCGGCTTCACCCATGCTGTCGGTAAATCCCGAAAGCAGGCTCGCCAGCCAGTTCATGCCGAAACCGCCCAGCCCGCCGCCACGCAGCAGGAAGAATGCAATCACCGGAAATGCCACAAAGAACAGGCCGGCGTTGACGCCCTTGGCGGGCAGCCGCGGAATCAACAGCGGCAGCAGCAGCAAGGCTGCCAGAATGAACGTCAGATTGACCCGCCATCGTTCGGCTTGTGGATAGAATCCATAGATGAATTGGATGAATTTCGCCTGCACATAAGGCCAGCACGCGCCGACGGCATGTCCTGCGTTCTCGAGGCATGCGCTGCGATCGGCTCCGCGCCAGACCGCGTCGACCAGCAGAAACCTGATCGCCGGTACCACGGTGAACCACAACAGCAGCAGGCTTGCGAGCGTCAGCAGAACGTTGGCCGGCGAATTGAACAGGCGGGTGCGCAAAAAACCCACAAGGCCGCTGGTCCTGATCGGCGCGGCGCGCTCGGGAACGAGTTCCTGACGAACGAAGGAAGATGCGGCAAGGTCGCTCATCAGCCGAGGCTCCGGCTGATCCGCCAACCGTAAAAGCTCATCATTGCGCTGGTAATGAGCGAGATCAAGAGATAGACGCCCATGGTGATGGCGATGATTTCAATCGCCTGGCCGGTCTGGCTGAGCGTCGTGCCCGCGAACACCGAGACCAGATCGGGATATCCGATCGCGACCGCCAACGAAGAATTTTTGGTGAGATTGAGGTATTGATTGGTGAGCGGCGGAAGTATCACCCGCAACGCCTGTGGCACGACGATCAGGCGGAGCGCCAAACCTCGCGCCAGCCCGAGCGATGAGCCGGCCTCCATCTGCCCCTTGTGCACCGACTGGATTCCGGCCCGCACGATCTCGGCAATGAAGGCGCCGGTGTAGATTGACAGCGCGAGCGTGAGCGCCACGAATTCCGGAATGACGCGCGAGCCTCCGGAGAAATTGAATCCCTTAAGCTGCGGTATCTCAAACGTGACGGGCGCACCAAAGACAAACCAGGCCATCAACGGCAATCCGATCAACAGACCGAGGGCATAGGGCCAGATCGCGGGCAACCTGCCGGCCAGAAACAGCTGGCGTCGCGCATAAATCCGCAACAGCCATGAAGCGACGATCGCGGCCAGGAGAGCGGTCGCAAAGGGAACGAAACCGGGACTGGTGACAGGTTTCGGAAAAACCAAACCACGGTTGCTGAGAAAAATGCCGCCGAACA
>JAJYAH010000782.1 GCA_021779635.1 Pseudomonadota bacterium
GTCGACGGCAAGGCCGGTGACCTCGGTGACCCCGGTCGCGGCAGTGACCCCGGTCGCGGCAACACCCGTGACCACGGCTGCCGCCCGTGGGTCGATCTTGGCGTTATCGCTGAACAGGTCGCGGAGTTTCATTATCTTCCAGCCCGGCTTGCGCTAGACTAGAGCCTTTTCCGTTCCGGTTGAATCGGTATGGGACTCTATTTCATTGTTTTTGACGCGTTTTTCTCGTGAGAACCGGCATCGATTCGCTCGAAAACGCTTCGAAAGGCCTTACTGGGTTGTCTTCGATGCCGCAAGAATAAGGCGGTCGGACGGCGGCAGGTCAAAGCGCGGCTCGATCCCCAGGAGCGGCGCAATCCGGGCGATCACATTGCCGCCGGTCGGCACCGCATTCCAGCCGGAAGTGATGAAGCCGTAGGTTTCCTTCAGCGATTGCGGCTCGTCCAGCATGACCAGAAGCTGGTATTGGGGATGGTCGGCAGGCAGGATCGCGGTGAAGGCGGTCAGCACGCGCTTCTTCACGTAGCGGCCGTTGATGACCTTTTCGGCGGTGCCGGTCTTGCCGCCGATGTAATAGCCCTTGACGTCGGCCTTTCTCGCGGTGCCGATCTCGGCATTCAGCCGCATCAGGAAGCGCATCTTCTCGGAGGTTTCCGGCTTGATCACCCGTTTTGCGATCGCCATGGCCTCCTGTTCGGTGCGCTTCAGGAAAGTCGGCGGAATCAGGTAGCCGCCATTCACCAGCGCATCGATGCCCATCACCGCCTGCAGCGGCGCCACCGCGACGCCGTGACCGAACGCGATCGTCACCGTGTTCAACTCGCTCCAGTGCCGCGGAACGATCGGCGATGCACTCTCGGGCAGTTCGGTGCGCAACCGCTCAAGCTGTCCCATCTTGCGCAGGAAGGCCTTGTGCGCCTCGACGCCCTGCGCCAGCGCAATTCGCGCCGCGCCGACGTTCGAGGAAAAGGTGAATACCTCCTTCATGTTGAGGAAGCGGCCCTTCGGTTCGTCGTCATGGATCGCGAACTTGCCAAAATGCAGCGGTCTGCGCGCATCCCATAGCGAGTTCAGATCGTACTTGCCGGTATCAAGCGCCATCGCCAGCGTGAAGGCCTTGAAGGTCGATCCCATCTCGTAGACGCCGGTCGTCAGCCGGTTGATGCGATCGGGATCGTGCGCCTCTTTAGGATTGTTCGGGTCGAAATCCGGCAGCGACACCATCGCCACGATCTCGCCGGTCTTGACATTGGAGACGAGGCCGGAGGCCGCCTTGGCGTGGAATTTTTCCTTGGCCTTGAGCAGCTCGTCACGCAGCGCATGCTCGACGCGCAGATCGACCGACAATTCCACCGGCCGCTGCAGGCGATCGGTGGCAAAGCCGGCACGATGCAGATCGGCGAGGCCGTTGCTGTCGAGCCATTTCTCCATCCCGGCGATGCCCTGGTTGTCGGTATTGACCAGACCGATCAGATGCGCGACTTCGGCGCCGGTGGGGTAGACGCGCTTGTTCTCGCGCAGGAAGCCGATGCCGGGAATGCCGAGGCGGTGAATTTCCTGCTGCTGCTGCGGCGTGATTTCGCGCTTCAACCAGACGAAGCCTTTTTTCGACGCCAGCCGCTCACGGACTTCGGCGGTGTCGAGATCCGGCAGCGTTGCGGTCAAAAGCTCGACCGCCTCGTCCTGGTCGATGATCCGGCGCGGTTCGCCGAACAGGCTCGGCGCCTTGACGTCGGTGGCGAGCACCTCGCCGTTGCGATCGACGATGTCCGGCCGCGCGGTTGCGATGGCGTCCTGCGAGGCCGTGCGGCGCGTGCCGTGACTGTCGCCGATGGCGGCGAACATCATCAGCCTCCCGCCGATCACCGCATAGATCGCCGCAAACGCCAGGATAGCAAATCCGACGCGGGCGCGCGCCTTGGCGGCGCGGTCGACGTTGCGCCCGTACAATAGGCTGCGGATCAGCCGCTGCCGCCATGGTTCAGCGGACTTGGCGATGGGCTGCGCCTGACCGGTCATTGCTGATCCTCCGGCGCCGGCACCGAACCCGTCACCGCAACCGAATCGATCGCATCGATCATCGCGCCGATCGGATCGGGATCGCCGGGCCTGACAAAATTCGGCGGCCGCTCGGGCAGGTTCTTCAACTGGTCGTATTGCGTGGCGTTGAGCGGCTTCAGCGCCAGATGCCGTTCGGCGAGACCCTGCAGCCGCAACGGCGCATCGAGTTTGGTCCATTCCGCACGCAGCACCGCGATGGCGTCGCGCTGTTCGCGAATTTCCGCATGCAGCCGCAGCACGCGCTCGGTGCGGGCGGTGGATTCCATCTTGATCCGATAGACATAGGCCGCGGCGAACACCAGCACGCCGATCACGAGGAGATGGAGGATCCGCATGGTCAGCCTCCCCTCATCACGTCGGCGAGAACGGGCCATGCCGGCAATGCGGCCGCGGCATGCGCGGGAGCCGCGGTGCGCTCGGCCGCGCGCAGCTTCGCCGAGCGCGCGCGGGGATTGGCGGAAATTTCCTCGGCACCGGGCGTGACCGGGCGCTTGGTCAACAGGTTAAAGCTTGGCGCGGCCTGCGCGATCTCGGGCAGATGCCGCGACCCGCCGCCGGCCTTGGCTCGTTCGGTCAGGAAATTCTTGACGATGCGGTCTTCGAGCGAATGAAACGACACCACCACCAGCCGGCCGCCCGGTTTCAGCACGCGTTCCGCCGCCGCGAGTGCCAGATGAAGCTCGTCGAGTTCCTCGTTGACGAATATCCGCAAGCCCTGAAACGTCCGCGTCGCCGGGTGAATTTCGCCCGGCTTGGACCGCACCACCTTCGAGACGATATCGGCGAGCGCCCGGGTGGTCGTGATCGGCGCCTCCTGGCGCGCCGCGACGATGGCGCGGGCGACCTTGCGGGAATGGCGTTCTTCGCCGAAAATGTAGATGATGTTGGCGAGATCGGCTTCCGAGGCCTTCGCAACCACATCCGCCGCGGTCGGACCATCATGGCCCATCCGCATGTCGAGCGGACCGTCGAGGCGAAACGAGAAGCCGCGATCGGCCTGGTCGAGCTGCATCGAGGACACCCCGACATCCATCACGACGCCGTCGACGCTCTGGATGCCCTGCGCGGCGCAAACCTCGGCCAGACTGGAAAAGCGGTCCTCGACCAGTGTCAACCGGCCGCCCGACCGGTCGACCAGATCGAACCCGCCCGAGATCGCGGTCCGGTCGCGGTCGATGCCGATCACCCTTGTGCCGGCGAAATCGAGAATGGCCCGGCTATAGCCGCCAGCCCCGAAGGTGGCGTCAATATAGATGCCGCCGTCGCGGGGCTTCAGCATCTCGACGGCTTCGCCGCCGAGCACGGGAATATGACGCGGGGGGTCCGGATTCATGTCCCTGCCCAGGAAGCCGTCCGGCCTGCCGAATGGATATTGGACGCGAACGGGCCCATTGCGCCTCAAATCTCTACGCTTTGCCGGGCTTTTCCGGTCGAAAAGCCTCCGGTCGAAAAGCCATGGCGCGGCACGATTGCCGATCCTGCGCGTCCCAGATCGCAAACCCTGATTTCCGCGCGGAATTTGGTGGGCTGCCATGGGATTACGAGCGTCAATGGGGCCTCGGCCGTCCCCCAAACCGGTTCGGCTCTTCACCACTTAGTAACGGCAGTTAGCGTTAAGAAAGCGTTGATGGGACTAAGACAATGCTCTCGCGGGAGGGGCGGTGGGCGCCACCGGTCGGCAACCCCCCG
>JAJYAH010000783.1 GCA_021779635.1 Pseudomonadota bacterium
GTGACAGTCCACGCCGACAGGTCGTGCTTCGCCGGGCGACCGATACGAGGCCAAAGCTCGATCGGAATGTAGAGGTCATCGGGCAAGATGCCCACGTTAGCGCGGGGTCGGGACATCCCGACAGGATCGCGCCGCGAGCCTCTGGGATGAATGGCCGGTCTCTATCCCACAGCATTCTTCTTCCTCGCGGCCGTCCCGCGGCCTTGGCGGATGGCGGTTCGGGGATTGATTTCATTGACCTTTTGACCAGAACGTATGGCTGGGGCTTTCCGTTGGATGGCCAAATAGCTCAATTATTCCAATCCACTGCGCGCGCCGGATGGCCTCGCTTTTCCCTTGCCGTCCTTCTGTTGCAGCCGCTTCGCAATGCCTTGCGCATCAACTGCACCTTCCCAATCCGCCATGTTCCTGGTATGTTCGCCGGTCCGTGCCAGCCCATCCCTAGGTCAGAATGATGTCGATTATGCATCACCTATGCAGCCAATATATGCTAATAGAGGAGTCGGCGTCCACGATGGGGGCTGGTATGGCTACACGAAAACGCCTCATACGGGCGACCATCAGCCTCGATAAGGATGATTATGCGGCGCTGGGCGAGTTAGCAGATCGGATGGAAGTCTCGGCATCTTGGCTGACTCGACAGGCGATACGCGACTTCCTTGAAAGGTACGGCGAACACGGACAACCCGAGTTGGCCTTGCGGCTGGCGGACAAGCACAAGAATTGAAGGAGCATATCTTGGCTGCGCGAGCCCTTAGATTGTCTGGTCCGGAAGGCGCTGCCCCTGCAACAATCGCCATTACCTCCGATCCGCCTGCCACCGGCTCGATAGCCGCATTTGTCGATAGTTCACTTGCGACGCGACCTCCCAAATCCGAACTCTCGAACGGCTCCGCCTACGATGGCGCAGTGATCCGCAAACTCGCGGCGGTGAACTGGGATTTTCCTGCGCGGGTGGCTCACAGCGATATCGAGGGCATCCACCCATATCCCGCGAAGTTCGTCGCCGAGCTTCCTGGCGCCCTCCTGGATATCCTCCCTGTTCCTGCGGGAAGCCTGGTACTCGATCCCTTTTGCGGTAGCGGTACCACATTGGTCGAATGCCAGCGTCGCGGTCTTAGTTCGGTCGGCATCGACCTGAACCCGATTGCCAGTCTGATGACGCGAGTAAAGACAGCACCTCTGCCTCCTGGCATTGAAGAGATGGCCAATGCTGTCGTTGAGCAGGCCAAGCGATCGTCTAAGCCTGCCATTCCGCAAATCCCCAATCTCGACCATTGGTTTCAGCGGCCCGTCCGGGACACGCTCGCCAGGCTAACCGCAGCCATCGCGTCTGCGCCTCCGCTTTGTCGCGATGCCCTCCGGCTGGCGCTGTCAAGTATTGTCGTGCGCGTCTCCAACCAAGACAGCGACACTCGGTACGCTGCGGTGGAGAAAAATGTAACGGCCGCTGACGTTTACTCGTGGTTCTTCCGGGCCAGCCGTCGTCTCCAGGAGGCGCTTGAAGCGCGAGAGTATTCTTTGGCGCCAGCAACAGTTCTTGAAGCCGACACACTTGCGGTTGATGCGCGGCAGATCACCAATCCGGTCGGCTTGGTGATCACGTCGCCGCCTTACCCGAATGCCTACGAATACTGGCTCTATCACAAATACCGCATGTGGTGGCTTGGGTTCGACCCCATCGCGGTTAAGGCTCGTGAGATAGGCGCGCGGGCGCATTTCTTCAAAACCAAACATCACACGGCGGACGATTTCATTCGGCAGATGACGCAGACCTTTGACCTGATTCGGGCAGTGCTTGTTCAGGAAGGGTATGTTTGCTTCGTTGTTGGCCGGTCGCGCATTCACGGCCGCACGATCGACAACGCCGGAATCGTCGAGGAGGTTGCTCAGGCGGCAGGCTTCCAGCGGGTGTTCTCCACCGAGCGCGTGCTTTCGGCCAACCGCAAGTCCTTTAATCTCTCGCATGCAAACATTAAGACGGAAACGGTCCTCGTGTTGCGGAGGACAGCATCATGCGTCTAACTTGGCACAATTACCGCTATTACCCCTACGAACGGGTGCTTGCTGCGCGCGAGATCGCCGCTCTTCTAAATAGCTCAGGCCAGCGCGAGGTCGCCGACGGGATTGAGCTGTCAAATGCAGCAAACGATGAATCCGCGTCCAGACTGACCTACTTCGCAAGTGTGACGAACGGACACGGACTGGTCGAGACCACCCAGAGCCTTCTTGAGAACGCCGCCCGTCTGGGCAAGAAGCGGCAATCTACCCGCTATTCGGTTCATGGCCTTCATGAATACAAGGGCAAGTTCAACCCGCAGGTTGTCCGAGCTATCCTCAATATCTTCAGCATTGCGCCCGGACAGCATGTGCTCGACCCCTTCTGCGGCAGTGGCACGACCTTGGTCGAATGTGCACACATCGGGGTGTTCGGTTGCGGTATCGATCTAAATCCGCTGGCCGTCTTCCTAGCTAATGCGAAGTTGCAGGCATTGGCTACGCCGGCCGCCGCGCTACGCGCCTCACTAGGGAGGCTTTCCGCCAGCTTGACGCGCACCAAACGATGGGAAACCAAAATCGCGTCCGATGCACGCGGGGCTTATCTGAAAGCGTGGTTCGATACAGATATTCTCCAAATAATAGAGATCGTAGGAAGTAAAATTCGAGACGTTGCAGCTACGCACGCCCCCGTTTTCCTGGCCATTGCGAGCAACTTGCTGCGCGACTACTCGCTCCAGGATCCGAAGGATCTGAGGATCAGGCGTCGCAAGTCTCCGCTCCCTGAGACGCCATTTGTTGATGCCTTCCTCGCGGCCTGTGTGCAGTTTGTCGAACGGATCGATGCCACCCAGGCAGTTCTTGGCACGAACCTGCCGAATGGCCAGGCCAAGCAACATGACGTGGCAGCACTTGATCCGGCAGAATTTCCCGCACCGTTTGACGCGGCCATTACGAGTCCGCCTTACGCAATGGCGCTCCCATACATTGACACGCAACGCCTCTCGCTCGTCTGGCTGGGACTTCTCAAGCCACCACGCATCCTGGGACTTGAGGCGGAACTGATCGGCAGCCGCGAGCTGCGCGGACCGAACGGCAGAGAGCTAGCCGTCGGTATGCGCATGAACAGCGCATGCCTGCCCGAAACAGAAGTGGCCTTCTGCCAAAAGTTGCAGAAAGCACTAGACTGTGACGACGGCTTCCGACGCCAGGCTGTCCCGGTCCTGCTCTATCGCTATTTCGCCGCCATGCAGCAGAGTTTTCAGGCCATACGGGGCATCATGCGCCCCCGCGCGCCGTTCGCGCTCATCGTCGGACACAACCATACAGTCCTCGGCGGGGCTCGCTTCGACATTAACACGCCTGCACACCTCGCTAGCCTCGCGGCCGGCGCGGGATGGGACGTTGACGAGCTAATCCCGCTTCAGACCTATCGCCGCTACGGCTATCACGTAAGCAATGCGGTTGAAGCAGAAACACTTATTATGCTTCGGAATCGATGAACGAGCTGACGCTTCATCCCAATGTCTACGCGACAGGGCACAGCAAAGGACTGGTCTCTATCCTTGAGCGCGTCTGGCTACGCGAGCATACGGTTGGAGACGGCACGCTTTACGTCGTTTCCGGTTTTGCCAACTACAATGGCGGCGTCCGCTTCTTCCCTGTTTTCCGCCACCATATAGAACGGGGTGGCAGGGTTGTTGCCTTATTCAGCGGCAGTACTCGCCAGAGCCTCACCAGCAAGCAGGTC
>JAJYAH010000068.1:0-3031 GCA_021779635.1 Pseudomonadota bacterium
TTCGGCACGCCCCATTCACTGCTATTGCCCGCGTCCTTCCAGGCCTTGGCCAGAGCCGCGTCGGAGAAATAGTCGGTCCGGTAATTGAAGTTGTGGCAATCACCGTCGATCGTCACGCGATAGGTCTTTCCGTTCCAGGTTCCGACTGGCGGCTTCAGATAGTCGACATAATCGTCGATATCGATCTGCTTCTTGACCCAGTCCGGCATTTCGGAGGCAAGTCCCTTGCCGCACACGTCGCCCTCAAACGGCGCGCCCATTTCGAGGATGTCGAAGTCGACCGTCCCGGTCGCGATCGCCTGTTGCAGCCGCGGGTTGTAGTCGGCCTGTGCGAGATCGATCCAGGAGATTTTCGCGCCCGTGTAGGCCTCCCACGGTTTCAAAAAGCCGCGGAACAGCAGATTGTGCAGATTCTGATTGTTGAGCCCCATGAAGGAAAGCTCGACGCCCTTGAATTCTCCCTCCTTGACGCTTGCCTTGGTGGGACCAAGGCACAGTTCACCCACTTTCTGCCAGTCGGCGTCGGTCGGCGCCCCCTTGCCCACACCCGGAATTTGCAGGATTTTCGCCCTTATATCGTCCTGCGCCAGCGCAAGCCCGGTGAACGGGCCGAGAGCGCCGGTCGTGCCCAAGGCTGCGGCACTGGCGGCTCCCTTCAGCACGGTGCGTCGGTTGGGTCGCGTTCCAGGATACTGATCGTGCTCTTGCTGTTTCATCGCTTAACCTCCCTTTTTCTTTGCCCGTCGGGTCTTTGCCCGTCGGGCTGCTTCACGTTATTTTAGAGACACGTGCTCGCCGACTTCGTTCTAGACATGGTTGATCAGGACGTTTCGCATCATGACGGCGAATGCTCCTCCAACAGAATTTCGATCTCGTCGCGGCGCGGCATAGCCGGAGCGGTGCCAGGCCGCGTTACCGAAATTCCCGCGGCCGCCGATCCGAAGCGCGCCGCCTGAAGCGGATCCGCTCCTCGAGCGAGGGAAGCCGCGAAGCCGCCGACGAAGGCGTCCCCGGCGCCGGTCGTCTCTGCCACCTTGCCAACCGAAAAGGGCGCGATATGGACCGAACGGTCTTTCGCGTGAAAAAGCGCGCCACGCTCGCCGAGCGTGATCAACGCCGTACCGGCGCCCCTGGCAAGCAGGGCGTCGCCGGCGCGGCGAGCGGCGGCGAGGTCTCCCACGGCAATGCCGGTCAACGCTTCGGCCTCGCTTTCATTCGGCACGACATAGTCGCTCAGAGCGAGAACGGCGTCGTCGAGATCGATTGCCGGTGCAGGATTGAGCACCGTGATGCAGCCCGCGGCGCGGGCGATTTCCAGCCCACGGCGCGCGGCATCCACCGGCTGCTCGAGCTGGGTCACGAACACACGGCTTGCGCGTATAGCGTCCGCTGCCGCATCGACATCCGCTGCGCACAAATCCATGGCCGCGCCGGCCACGATAATGATGGCGTTGTCACCCCGTGTTTCATGGACATAGATGAAAGCCGCTCCGGTCGGGGCGGTCGCGGTTTGCGTCACGCGCGGCTGAATTCCGTCAGCCTTCCAGGTCTTGAGGGCCAGTTCTCCAAATGCGTCGCTGCCGATCCGGGAAATGAAAGTGACGCGAGAACCTGCGCGCGCGGCAGCAACGGCCTGGTTCGAGCCCTTGCCGCCCGGCCCCACCGCAAAGCCGGAGCCTGCAATCGTCTCACCAATGGCAGGCATTTTACCGGCACGGAAGGTGAGGTCCGCAACAAAGACACCAAGAATGGCCACGCCATTTTTGTCCATGCTCAGAGCCCTTCATCCGGCGGGATGACGCCCTTGGTGAAAAGGAAACACCCGTAGAAGCGGCGCTCGCCCGTCGCGATTACGCAGTAGGCTGTCTTCGCCTTCTCATAGAAGGCGTGGCGTTCGACACCAACGAGGGGCCGGGATTTGCCTTCGGCAAAATCAACCGCAGCTTGAACCTCCTGCTGTACCGCCGGAACCTCCGCCGGCTTGCCGACGATCTCCATACGGATCGCCGCGTCATCGACGAATGTGTCCAGCGGCAGCACCGACAGCACCGCTCCAACCGCTCTTGCTGCGCTGACATTGTCGATACGCAACAATCGACCGAGAGTTGTCTGCCGCGCGATGGCGTCAGCAGGAAAATTGGTGTCGCAGATGACCAGACGATCGCCGTGTCCCATCGCACGCAAGGCATAGAGCACATCGGCATTGAGCAGCGGATCAATGGTCTTCAGCATAGTTCCTCCCTTCGGCTTTATCTTTTTATGAAGGCACTGACGACATTTGCGAGCAGCCGCGAAACATTATTATCGAAATTGTTGTGTGGCAACGACCGGCTGAACGCGATCGACCCGGTGGAGAATACCTCGCCGCTCCTCGGCGCGGTGAAGGAGACGATATCCGCTGCGCACGCGGTAATCGTGCGATCCGGAGAGACCGGAACACGGATTGAGGATCTCCTCGACGACGGTCCGATCATTGTCGCTGTGCCCACCCGACGAAACGACCATGAGAGAATGCGGATCGTTCCGGCCGGCGGCGGACGCGAACGGATCAACATCGGTGAGGCGACCTGTCGCTCCGGCTTTGCAAATCAAGCTGAAGGAACCTGGATTTTCAAACAGCTCGAACAAGAGTCCGCATTCCCGCGGCGCGCTGCACCCGGGTTGTTGCCTGAATCTTTCGCCCTGAAATGGAGGGCGCGGCGCGACCCTAAGAAGGGCGCGGGGCGACCCCTAAGAAGGGCGCGGGGCGACCCCTAAGAAGGGCGCGGGGAATGCCGGGTGCCCGTTGCACCCGCAGCCGCGCGTGTAGAATAGATGGCACGCGCGTTAGTCACCACGGTCGCACCGGGATCACCCGGCATTCCCGCACGCGACGGTTTTAACGGCTGCTTCGAGCTCTCCCTGGTGACCGGGCTTTCTTGCCACCATCATCCGTGTGATGCGAAGCATCATCCCGAACTTGACGCCAGCGTCGGGGCGTCAGGACCACACGACTTCGCCGTCCGCAAGAGTGCGCTCTCGTCAGCAGCGC
>JAJYAH010000068.1:3041-15574 GCA_021779635.1 Pseudomonadota bacterium
GTCCATAGCATCCCCAACCCTACGTTCGTGACGATCGCGAAACGCCCCTTTGTGTGGGCCGGGATGGCGCGAGTTGTAGAAGTGATTTGGGTGAAAATGGAATGGAAATATTTTTGCAAGGGGGGACTGGACAGGGCAAATCGGCTTGATCCCGTTCAATAAATCGCGCTGAGCGCGCAGGGCAGATCAGCCCAGCGGATCGCGCCAACAGATTTTTTGGATGTTCATTTGTGGATTCAGCTTACTTTATTTTGGCTCGACCGCGGTCGAAAAGGCCGGTCAGCCCGCCGGGCAACAAGACGACGAACAGAGGCAATATCAGCCCCATGCCGAGAGCGCGCCAGTCCTGAAATTCCTTGAAACCTTCATCCGCGACCATCAGGACGACCGCGCCCACCAATGGGCCCCAGACGGACCCCATGCCGCCAACGACGATCATGGAGAGAAGGAACAAGAGCAGCGTGAATGAGAAGATGGTCGGCCCCACGACGCGAAAGTCGGCGGCATAGACCGCGCCCGCGAGCGCCGTGAAAAAAGCCGATAGCGCGAAAATCCACAATTGATACTTGAACTGACTGATTCCACGCGACATCGCGTAACCCGGATTGTCGCGCAATGCCCGGAACGCAAGGCCGAGTGGACCGCGAATGACGATCACGGAAAAGCCGAAGGCGGCGGCAAGCAGCGTCAAGCCGAGAAAATAGTTCGCCACGATGAATTTCGACCCGAACAAATCACGAAAGCCGAGATCGCCGAACTTGCCGATGCCGCGCACGCCGCCGAACAGCGGCATGCAGCCGCCTTCGTTGGTCGTGAAGCATTCGGTGTCGTTGATGATCAGGAGATAGATCACTTGCGCGATGGCGAGCGTGAGCAGCGCGACATAGGGGCCCTTGAGTCGCAGGCAGGCCAGCCCGATCAGCATCGAGACGATGAGCGCCAGCACGGCCGAGGCCGGCATGGCGAGCCAGAGCGGCCAATGGAAGTAATAGCCGAGCATCGCCGTGCCATAGGAGCCGCAGGCAAACAACGCCATCTGCGCGAGCGAGAAGATCCCGCCGACGCCGAGCACCAGGTTCCATTGTGTGACGACCGTTGCCCAGATGAAGAACACCGTCATCTGGGTGATGAGATAGCGCTCGGGAAAGACAAACGGCACGGCGCTCGCGCAGGCGAGCATCGCCACTCCCGCAATGAGGTCCCGGCGACCGGCGGTCACAACCGCACCACCCGGCTCTTGCCGAAAATGCCTGAAGGCCGCCAGATCAGCACGGCGATCACCAGGAGCAACAGCAACGCGAAGCCAAAGCGAACGCCGAGCACATATTGGGTGGAAGCCTCGATCAGACCGATCACCACTGCTGCCGCGACGGCGCCATAGGTGTTGCCCAATCCTGCAACGACACAGATGATAAACGCTTTGAGCATAGGATCGCCGCCCATCGTCGGCGACAGCGTCGCGAGCGAGCTGATCATGACACCCGAGAGGGCAGCGAGCGCCCCCGACAACGCCAGCACCTGCGCATAGACCCTGACGACATGCACGCCCATCAGCTGGGCGGCGTCGCGGCTTTGGGCCGTAGCGCGGATCGCACGGCCGGTGCGGCTGCGTTGCAACAGCAGAGCGACCAAAATCATCATCACGACAGCGACGGCCAGAATCGAGATATTCTGGTAGGGAACCAGAACAGCGCCGAGCTTGATTCCTCCGGCAATGTTGAGCGGTTGCGGCTTGGCGTAAGGGCCGAACAGCTTGAGCACGAGATTTTCAAACACGGCGCCAACGCCGATCGTGGCGATGAATATGTTGGTTTCGAAGTTCTTCGAACTCAGCAACGGCCAGGCCGTGGCGACGAAAATCAGCAAGCCGACGGCCGCCCCCACGACCAGCGCCGCCAGAAAGCCGAACGCCGGCGGCCAGCCCAATTGCTGCGAGACTGCGTAAGCGGAATAGCCGCCAATGGTCAGGATGCCGCCATGCGCCATGTTCAGCATGTTGAGGGAGCCGTAGACCAGCGACAGCCCCACCGTCGAAATCGCGTACATGGCGCCGAGCGTCAGTCCGGAAACGACGATTTGAGTAAGGACGTCCACGACCGTCAGCCTCCCAGATAGGTTTGCAGGACTTCAGGACGCTGCATCAATTCCGATCCGCTCCCCGACCAGACGAAGTGACCATTGTCCAGGAGATAGACGCGATCCGCGCGATCAAAGATGCGGGCCGCGTTCTCCTCGACCAGCACGATCGTGCGCCCGCTTGCCCTGAGGCGGTCGATGAGTTCGTAGATCTGGTCGATCACGATCGGGGCCAGTCCCAGCGATGGCTCGTCGAGCATCAGAACCTTGCCGCCGCTCATCAGGCCGCGCCCGATCCCCGTCATCCGGCGCTCGCCGCCGGACAAGGTGGAAGCGATCTGCCCCTGACGCTCGCGCAGTTTGGGAAGCAGTTGAAACACCTCCTCCAGGCGGACGCTGGCTTGCGCGGCGGCCTCAGGCAGATAGGCGCCCATCAGAAGATTTTCTCGCACCGTCATGTCGGGAAACAAGAGATCGCCCTGCGGCACGTGCACGATACCGGCCGCGACGATCTGATCCGCCCGTCGATGCGTCAGATCGAGGCCGGCGAGCGTGATCGAGCCTCCGCTTGCGGACAAAAGGCCGGAAATGGTCTTCAGCAGCGTGGTCTTGCCATGCCCGTTGGGTCCGACAACCGCAATGAACTCCCCCGCGCCGACTTCCAGCGACAGGCCGGCGAGCACATTGAGTCCCTTGTACCCCGCCGACAGGTTCTCAATCGCAAGCAGCGGCGGCGCCATCACGGCTGCGCCTTTGCGTCGAACTGCGCCTTCAGGCGCGACGATGCGCCGGCGCCGAGATAGACGTCCACGACTTTGGCGTCGCTCGCGAGCCCCTCCGGAGGCCCTTCGTATATCTTCTCGCCGTGGTGCATGATCATGACCCGAGACGAAAGCCGCGTCAGAAATCGCATCACATGCTCGATGAGAACAATCGTAACGCCGCGCCTTCGCACATTCTCGACGACCTCAATCACCCGATCGATTTCCCTCGGCGTCAGGCCGCCAGCCGGCTCGTCCATCAACAACAGCTTTGGGGCCGCCGCCATGGCGCTGGCGATCATCAACAATTTGCGCTCCAGGATAGGCAAGGTTTCAGTTAAAGCAGCGCCAACATCCGTGAGCCCGACCAGCGCGAGAACGTCGGCCGTCGTTTCGCGGGATCGCTTGTCGAGGCGCAGGCCCGGCCAAAGACGGTTGGCCGCGCCGAATTGCGCGGCGGCCAAGACGGTTTCCGCAACCGTCATGCTGTCAAAGCCCGCATTGAGCTGGAAGGTCCGCAATATGCCTTCGTGACAGACGCGTTCGGGAGCAAGCCTCGCGACATCTCGGCCTTCGAACAGGATCTCGCCCTCACTCGCGGGGTTCAAACCGGAAATCATTTCGAACAGCGTCGTTTTGCCGGCGCCGTTGGGTCCGCCAATGCCGAGAATTTCGCCCTCGGCGACGTCGAAACTCAAATCCTTGACCGCCGCCAGCGCGCCGAAATACTTCGACAGGTTCCTGCATTGCAGAAGGGGCGCGCCGGCGGCGTTCATCGGCGGCTATGCTTTGATCCAGGGCGGCGTCATGAACTTGCCGGTCGCATAGAGTTCCGGACCGATCAGGGCCGGCCCCTTTTTGAAGTCCTGAATCTGCAGGAATTGATGCGGCATCCCCAGCGACGGATCCTTGGTCTGCGCGGGATATTGATAGGCGGCCTGCTCGCCCGGAATAAACCTCGTCGTCCCGCAGACCCCGCGATGGATCATGGCGCGCATCCGGTCGGCCACCTTGCGATTTTGCGTATCGTTGCCCGGCTCCCCCGTGCCGCCAGCCATGGCCGCAGCCGCGGCCCAGATATACGCGCCATCATAGGGCTGGCATCCCGAAAGGTGCCCCGCGTTCGGGCCGAATTTGGCCTTGTAGCGTTTCTCGAAATCGTTTCCGATTTCGTCTTGCAGGGCTGCGATCACGGTGGCGTAAAGCACGCCATTGACGGCCTCCTTGCCGACGTCGCGGAACGCGGGAATGGACGGCCCGTACTGCATATAGACCAGGCTCGGGGTCGGATTGCGAACAAACTGGATCATGAACTGCGCGAGATCGCCGGGATAGAAATGCGTAATCACGATGAGGCCCGGAGGATCTTGCCGGATCTTCGCGAGCGTCGGGCCCCATTCCGAAATCGGCACGTTGACCGTCTCGAACAGGCTGACCTTCCAGCCATATTGACCGGACTTGTCCTTCACCGCATTGGCGATATTCACACTATAGACGCCGGCGCTGGTGATGATCGCGACCTTGTCGTTGGCGGGCTTCCACTGACCGCTCGCGGAAAGCGCCTTGAGGTAGTCGAGCAGCCCCGAGCCATACCAGAACTCGGCGGGATCGCCCTGGAAGGAGCCGAAATATTTCTTCGGATTTGATTTGATCAGATTATTGTGCGCGATCGTGGTGTCATAATGCACATAGATGATCCCGGAATCGGCGATCACATCCTGGATCACGGCGCCCGAGCCGACATTGTAGCCATTGATGACCGCGTGAACGGAACGGCGATCGATCAGCCGCTGAACGGCCTGGACGTTGGTGGCGTCGCCCATTTGCACGGTATCTTCGAAATAGGGTTCGAGCGGACGGCCCAGAATACCGCCCAGCGCGTTGATTTCCTCGCACGCCAGCGTGAGCCCGTTCTTGAACTCGACGCCGTCCGCGGCGGCGAAGTCGGTGAGCGGAGCAGCCTGTCCGACCGGAATGGCGGCGCCAGCAGCGCGGGCGCCGTCGTTGATACTTGCGAGCACCGCCGCGCCGCCACTGAGCGCCGCCGCGCCGCCGGTCAGAAAAGACCGTCTGCTGGGAATGATATTCGGTTTCTTGATATCGGATCGAGACATGACTTCCTCCTCCACTATCGCCTAGGGTAAATTTTCGATCTGTCGTGCGGCTCGCGCGATGGCCTCGGCCTGATGCGGTTGCAGCGCCTGCTGTCCCCAATTGGCCATCAGCGGCGCCCAAATGTCTTCGATCGACGTGCGCACGCCGGACATTTCCTCGAGCACGGCGAGGCCGCAATACGGGACGTAACTTTCGGAATAACCGCCCTCGTGCACCATCACGAGCTTGCCGCCGCACAGCTCGCCCGCCGCCGTCAACAACAGGCGCGTCATGTCGCGATAGCCGTCGCTGGACACCATCATGCGCCCCAGGGGATCAACGCCGGCCGCGTCGAAGCCGCTTGGAACCACAATCAGTTCCGGCCTGTAGCGCTGCAGCGCCGGGATCACGACGCGGCGCAGGGCCTCGACATAGGCCCCGTTCCCGCATCCAGGCGGCAAGGGAACGTTGATGTTGAATCCTTTGCCTTCGGCCTCGCCGTTCTCCTCGCAGCTTCCGGAGTCCGCCGGAAACAGATTGTCCTGATGCAATGAGATCGTCAGCACACTGGGGTCACGATAGAACATCGCCTGGGTGCCATTGCCGTGGTGCACGTCCCAATCGACGGTTGCGATGCGCTTGAGGCCGTAGGTCGCCTGAGCGTGCCGGATCGCGACGCCGACATTTCCGAACAGGCAAAAGCCCATGCCGAGGTCGGGGACGGCATGATGTCCGGGAGGGCGCACCAGCGCGTAAGCATTCTTCACTTCGCCGCGCATGACGGCATCCAACGCACAAATCGCGCCGCCGGCGGAGAGCAACGCGATCTCGAAGCTGCCGCGACCGAATGGCGACAGGTAGCTGGCGTCACCTCCCCCGGTCGCGCTCATGGCCTTGATCTTTTCGATATGCGCTCGGGTGTGGACGCGTTCGATTTCGTATTCGGTGGCGGGGCGCGGCTTAAGGACCTTCAGATGATCGATCAGACCGCTGACTTCGACAAGATTACGGAAGCGACGCTTCGATTCGGGGTTTTCGTACGGCGTACCGGGTTGCACGCCAAGGCCTGGCGGAAGCACGCCCGCCGAGGCGCCTGTGTCGTGCCACATATAGAGCTCGTGACTGAGCCAACCCGTCGTCATTGCCGTCGCCCCCGATCGCGCTGTGGCGCAAGCCCTATCTCAAATCTCTCATTCAACTGCCGATATCGCGCCTGCGAACGTTTCCACGATGACGTCCGCGTGCTCCTTCTTGAGCGTCAACGGCGGGGAGATGATGAAGGTGTCCGCCAGGTTACGGATCAACACGCCCTTTTCCACGCAACGCTCCCAGATCCTCGCTCCAAATCCCTCAGCGAGGTCGAACGGTTGCTTTGTCTTCTTGTCGGCGACCAGCTCAATCCCGATCATGAGTCCCAGACCCCTGACGTCGCCGATGTTGCGATGGCGCGGCTCCAATTCCTTCAGCCGGCCCAGGAGATATTTGCCAACTTCTGCCGCGTTGGCCGGCAGGTTTTCCTGCTCGACGATGCGCAGGTTCGCGAGCGCCGCCGCGCAGGCCAGGGGATGGCCAGCATAGGTGTTGCCATGCATGAAGGCGCGCGGCGTGAATTCATTGTTGTCATCGGAATCGAACGCCGCCGCCACGCGCGCGTTGATCATCGTGGCTCCCAACGGCACATAGCCGCTGTTGATGCCTTTTGCGAAAACCATGATGTCCGGCTTAACCCCGTGCGTGCGGCAGCCGAACATGGTGCCAGACCGCCCAAAGCCGGTCACCACTTCATCGGAGATCATCAGAACGCCGTGCCGGTCGCAGATCTTGCGCACCAGGGGCCAGAAATTCGGAGGCGGAACAATGACGCCGCCCGCGCCTTGAATTGGCTCGGCGATAAATGCCGCGACCGTGTTTGGCCCCTGATAGATGATCTCCCGCTCCAGGAGTTCGGCGCAGATACGGCCGAGCTCCAGCGGATCGCTGGTGAAGGGATTGCGATAGAGGTAGGGCGTCTCGACCTGGAAAAAGCCCTGCAACAAAGGCTCATATTGTTCGCGATACGCCGTCTTGCCGTTGAGCGAGAGCGCGCCGAGCGTCACGCCGTGATAGGCCTGTTGCAGCGAAATGAATTTGGTCCGTTCCGGCTTTTGCGACAGCCGCCAGAATTGCCGCGTCAGCTTGATCGCCGCTTCGACCGCCTCGGAGCCGCCCGAAGAATAAAATACCCGCTTCATGCCCTCAGGCGCCGTCAGCCGGCACAGCAATTCGGCGAGCTCGATCATCGGCATGGTCGCGGTATTGCCGAACATCGAATAGAAGCTCAGCTTGTCGAGCTGTTCAACGATGGCCTGCTTGATCTCCGGCCGCCCATGGCCGGCATTGACGTTCCATAGCCCGCCCTGGCCGTCGATATAACGCTTGCCGCGCCCGTCCATGACATAGACGCCCTCACCGCCCTCGATGCAGAGCGGCGGATGCTTCGCCAGAAAATTGGCGTTCGCGAACGGATAGACGATGTCCTTGGTAAGCCTGTCGTTTGCCAGACGCATCTCGTTTTGCATGGGACAATCTCCCGTTCCAGGGCCAACGTTTCTTGCCGGCTCCGCAAATTAGGCCGCCGTCGTTTGCGACAGGATATGTCCATCACGCCGTTTTGGTCAAGCGACCAAATATGGTCGAATGACCAAATTAAGAGCGGCAGTTGCCCGGCGTTTGGTCTACCGTTCCGGGGGGCCGCAGCGGATGCCGGCCTTCAGCCCCTTTGGAGAACCGTGCTTTGAAATTGACAAAGCCGCGCGGAACGACAAAAGGAATTGCGTATGACTATGACAAAGACGAAGGGCGATGCGACCCGGGCCCAGGTGATCGAAGGCGCGATACGGGTGCTATCGGCGACGGGCGTTATCGGAGCCACGACGCGAAAGATCGCAGCCGAATCCGGCGTGCGCCTGGCAACACTGCACTATCACTTCGACAGCAAGAGCGCGTTGCTTCTGGCGGTGTTCGAAGCGCTGATCGATGAAATGACGCTGGCTTTTCGCGAGGAGATAAAGGATAGCAGCAGCCTTGACGATTGCATCGAACAGGTGCTCAAGGCGGCATGGCGCTGGGTCACGCAAACGCGGGTGCTGCAAATCGTTCAGTATGAGTTGACATTATATGCGCTTCGCGAGGGCGCCCAATGGCTCGCCGTCCAGCAATACGACGCCTATGTTCGGGTCTATCTCGATTTCCTGATCGCGGTTTCCAAGAGAACCGGAGAGCTCTCCCCCTCCGGCTGCACCGCCGTTGCCCGCTTCATGCTGGCCAGCGTCGACGGGCTATTGCTGCAGGAACTGGCCAAACCCAATCAAGCGCGATCGAAGCGCGGGATCGAGGCCCTTATCCGGGCCGCGCAAATTTACGCCCGCTCGCTGGCGCCGGAGCGCGAACTGAATGCGCAGTAGATGAAGCGCAGGCTGGCAGCCGGAAACTGAACGTTTGTCGGAACGAATCAGCCGGATCTATCGGACTGGAAAGCGAATCCGAGACGTGCCGCGTGATTGATAGAATGGAAACTCGCATAATCGAATGAACCGGACTCAATTTCGTCGGTTCTCATTTCCCGGTCCATCAAGCCTACATCCCGAGCATGACTTTCTGTTGCGATGCATCGATGGCCGATTGCGACCTGCATCTTTGTCTGAAATCCCCAGGCGAAATCTGCAAGACCCGAACGAATGCTCTGCGCATGTTCCCCGGAATGAAAAATCCTGTGCGGTAAGCAATCTGCTGGATGGAAAGCGAAGTCGTTTCCAGCAAGAGGCGGGCCGCCTCCACTCGCACTTGCTCAATATAACGACTTGGCGTCATCCTGAGTTCAAGTTGAAATGCTCGACTGAAATTGCGAGGACTCATTGCCGCTCGCTTTGCCAATTCATCCACAGACAAGTCGGCGTGAAGATTTTCAAGCGCCCACTCCATGGCATCGGCGATCTTGGTATTGCTGGCTGATTGAGCCTTCAAAAATGCGCTGATCTGCGGTTGACCACCTGAGCGCCGCAGGAAGATCACCATCATCCGGGCAACGTCCAGCGAAGTTGCGTGCCCGCAATCGCTTTCGATGAGGTGCAAGCAAAGATCGATTCCCGCCGTCACGCCTGCCGCGGTGTAGACGGGACCGTCGCGGACAAAGAGGCAGTCCGGTTCGACGCGGATCTTCGGAAACATGGCAGACAGCCGCTTGGCAGCCCGCCAGTGCGTCGCCGCGCGCCGGCCGTCGAGCAAACCAGCCGCAGCCAGCGCAAATGCGCCGTTGCTGATTGATCCGACGCGGCGAGCCAGTGGTGCCGCGACGGCAAGCCAGTCGACGAGTCCTTGCTCGCATACGTTTGTCTCATCATCGAGGCTTCCGGCAACCAGGATCGTGTCGTAGAAATTCAAATCCGATCCGATCACTTTGTCCGGAAGCAGACGAGTGCCTGAAGACGACACTATCGGTCCGGCGCTCACGCCGATCAGGTCAACCTCATATCGTGAAGAAGATTCGCTGGATCGATTGGCTTCGTGAAAAGCGTCGATCGGCCCCATGAAGTCCAGCGCCTGGGATCCGCTCGGCGCGACAATGCCGATACGCAGGACGCGGTTGGATCTATTCGAGAACGTCTGCAATTTGTCCCGCCATAGCTCACGTTTCGCTAAACGCGATCGGCCCGCGCTTATCGCCGCACATTTCAACAGTGTCAGCCAGGTGAGACTAACGCATCAAATCTGCGAGGGACGGCCAAAATCACTTCAGGGTCGGCCATCCTTCAACAAACTGTAACAGCGCCGATCGGCTCCGAAGCCTGAATTGATGCGAACATGCGACGTTCGCCGAAGAGCGGCGAGAGTCCGCTTGTCGCAACGGCCCATAACGCAACCGAAGGAGAAAACGGTCCGCTCACGTATCCATCTCGGAGCACACCCGGTCGGGTTCTCCGCTAGCGGGGTGGTACCGATCAGCGCCGTCCATAGGTCTGATTTCGGAAATGACCACCGGAAGGAATGGACTTATTCTCGGTACCCACCCAGGCGCTGCGAAATCGGCGTCGATACTCGCCGGGGCTTACTCCGAGTTCGCGAATAAACTTGCGCCGCATGCCGTCGACATTGCCGAATCCGCATTGCGAAGCAATTTGCTGCAGCGGCTTGGCCGTGTCCTCCAGAAATCGACGGGCCGCGTCCAGCCTGGCCGCGTCGACGAATTCGGCGGGAGTAATGTTCATTTCCTGTCTGAAAACGCGGGCGAAATTGCGGGTGCTCATGCCTGCATGCTTGGCCAGGTTATCGACCGAGAGCCGTTCCGACAAATTCTCGATCACATATTCCTGCGCTTGCTGGATTCGCGTTTTCCCGGACATCTGCGCGGCGAGATGGGCGCTAAATTGCGATTGCCCGCCGGGCCGCTTCAGGAACATCACCATGTAACGGGCAACGATCAGGGCCAGTTCACGGCCGTAGTCTTCCTCCACCAGAGCCAGAGCGAGGTCCATCCCGGCGGTAACTCCAGCTGTCGTACAGAGAGCACCGTCCTGGATGAAAATCTGATCCGCATCGATGTCCAGGCTCGGATACTCGCTTCTCAAACGACCCGCGCATTCCCAATGCGTGGTCACACGTTTGCCGTCGAGCAGCCCGGCTGCGGCCAAAAGAAATACGCCGGTACATACCGAACCGTATCGTCGGGCTTCGGGGGCGCGTCGTCGAAGCCATTTCACCACCGCCGGATCGATCGTCTCAAACGACGGATCTCCGCCGACCAAAAGCGTGTCGATCGGCTCGTCCGGCTCGAAGATATTGCGATCGGCAAGGAACCGAAGGCTGCCGGTTCCGCAGACCGGTTCGGCGGACGTTGACATCACCTGGACTTCATACGCCGTCGGGTCACCCAGCCTTCGAGCCGCCTCCCAAAATACCTCGGCTGGTCCAACCACATCTAGCGATTGAACACCGGGGGGTGCCAGTATCGTTACACGCATCAGCTGATCTTGCTCCCTACCGCTTTGTCCTGCAAATCCCGTTCCGCCAGTTTCGGCCGTTGGTCAATGTGGCGGCCGATTGGCCGGCAATTTCGGCCAAAAACAGGCGAGAAACGGACAATGTGGCTCGGTATCGATCGCGACGGTGAGCGCGGCGCGCTCACATCTCAGGCCGGAGATGCCGGCCATCCGATAAAGCCGGTCGAGAATTCATAAGGGCGCCGGCGGGCCCAGCATCCGTGAACGCATTATTGATGCCGCGACGTGCATAACGTGCCGATTTTGCCGGCAATGCCGACCATTGGCCGATTTTCGCACTTCTTCGTCCAGAATCATAACCTCAAGCGGTTTGCAGGAGCGACTGGACTTCGATGCAATACCGGGCATCGGCGATGCTTCGATGGAGGGGTCGGCTTGACCAGACGTTTGCAGTCGCTCATTCCCAGGAACGCACACGCATCCGAGCGGCTCGGCTTTCGCCAGCGGGTCGTCGGTATCTGCATATTCCTCATTGCAGCTAACCTTTCGGTTTGGGCCTGGGCCCTCACCGCGTTCGCCCATCAACCGGTTCTCATCGGAACCGCGGTGCTGGCCTATAGTCTCGGGCTACGCCACGCCATCGATGCCGACCACATCGCGGCGATCGACAACGTGACGCGCAAGTTGATGCAAGATGGAAAGCGGCCGGTCTCCGTCGGCTTTTTCTTTGCCCTGGGGCATTCAACGGTCGTCGTGCTCGCTTCCCTCGCCGTAGGGCTGACTGCAAATGCCCTGAGCGACAAGCTGGTTTCCTATCGTGAGATCGGCGGTGTCATCGGTACATCGGCGTCGGCGTCGTTCCTGTTTATCATTGCGATAGCAAATCTAATCGTGCTCCGCGGCGTATACCGGGCCTTTCGCCTGGTCGAGCGCGGCCATAACGTCACGGATGAGGATATTGACGCGCTCCTGCAGCAGCGAGGTTGGCTGGCGCGGCTATTCAGGCCCCTGTTCCGGTTTGTTTCGAAAAGCTGGCATCTTTATCCGATTGGTCTGCTGTTCGCGCTTGGCTTTGAAACTGCCAGCGAGATCAGCCTGTTCGGCCTTTCTGCGCAAGCCTCCGACGCGGTCTCCAACTGGTCGCTATTGATTTTTCCTTCGCTGTTCGCCGCGGGCATGACGCTCGTCGACACCACCGACGGCGTCCTGATGCTCGGTGCTTACGGCTGGGCCTATCGAAACCCCATGCGCAAGCTGTTCTACAATCTCACCATCACCTCGGTGTCCGTGCTGATGGCATTGGTGGTCGGCGGCGTCGAAACGCTCGGCCTGATCGCGGATCAATTTCACCTTCGGGGTGTCTTCTGGAATGCGGTCTCCGACCTCAACGATCATTTCGGCGTGCTCGGCTACGGCATCGTTGTGTTGTTCGCCGTGAGCTGGGGGATATCGTCGCTGATCTATCGCTTCAAGCGATACGACCTTTACGCCACACCGGAATGAGTCAAGGCCGGTTGATGTGAGAGATGTGAGCAGCCAACCCGTCAGGGCTACCGGCTGCCTCTGGCTCGACTAATATCTGTTCCTGCCGCTTTAATGGCTTTGCCGAACCGGGAAGCTTTTTTGC
>JAJYAH010000784.1 GCA_021779635.1 Pseudomonadota bacterium
ATGCCACCTCTCCGAAGCTCCGCACCGTAAAGCTTGCCGCCCTGGGGCCGGCCGCCCCTTTTCCATTGAAACCGGTCGCGACAATGTGCGATCGCTCGAAATTCCGGATCGTTCTGGATGTGGGACATACCGCCGTGTCGGAAGGAGCCACCAGCGCCCGCAACGTCGCCGAGTTCGTCTTCAATCTGCGCCTTGCGCAGCGGATCGAAGAGAAATTGAGGTTCGAAGGCTTTCCCGAGACGAGGTTGCTCTTGACCGAGGGCAAGGCCAGGCCCAGCCTTGTCAAGCGTGTCGCCGCCGCCAACGATCTTCACGCGAATCTCTTCCTGTCGATCCACCACGACTCCGTGCCCAATTCGTTGCTTGAGAACTGGGAATTCGAGGGTAAGAAAAGCCATTTCAGCGACCGCTTCAGCGGTTATTCCGTCTTCGTCTCCCGCAACAATCCAGACTTCAAGACGAGCCTCGCATTCGCCGAACTCGTCGGCAGGGAAATGAAGGCCCAGGGCCTGCAATACGCCCAGCAATATACTCAAGCCATCATGGGTCGGTACCGGCACCCGCTGCTGAACAAGGAGACCGGTGTCTACGGCTACGATCAACTCGTCGTACTGAGATCGACCCGGATGCCAGCCGTCCTGCTGGAGGCAGGCTCGATCATCAACCGGGACGAAGAGCTCAAGATGGACTCAGCTGAACGCCGGGACATCGTCAGCGGCGCTGTCGCGGCGGCCGTGAAGGAATTCTGTGAACCTTTTCTCGGTCCACCCTGATGGCGTCGTGACGACAGCACCTCGTCCCCTCCCGGATTTTGATGCCGGCGCCCCTTATTCACAGGAAACCCGTCGCACGGAGGCGGCAGGTGCGCCCATTTAGTATGTCCCTCCGGGCCGGCCTTGTCCTGATAATTGTGATGCTGCCTGCTTCAGCTTTGGCAGGCTCCGCCTTGCCCAAGGGTTTCGTTTATTTGCGTGATATAGATCCCACAATCGTTCAAGACATTCGCTATGCAGGATCTCATAACTTTGTTGGCCGACCAATAAGGGGATACCTCGCCGCAGAGTGCATCCTCAGCGCGCCCGCGGCCAATGCCCTTGAAACGGTGCAGAGGATGTTGGCCGAAAAGAAGCTCTCGCTCATTGTGTGGGATTGCTATCGGCCGAAGCGGGCTGTCGAGGATTTTCTTCAGTGGAGCAGAGATCCAATTCACTCCGAAATGAAGGCCGAATTCTATCCACGCATCGATAAGGAAAAGCTATTTGATCTTGGATATCTGGCAAAACGATCAGCTCACTCACGGGGAAGCACGGTGGACCTCGGTATCATCCCAACCGCCTTTTCATCCGTACCGCGGTCGAATCCCTCGCGGTCCCTTAGAGCATGCACTTCTCCAAAAGGCGAAAGATTTGAGGATGGAACAATTGATTTCGGCACGGGCTACGACTGTTTGGACGTGCTTGGAAACACATCAAACCCGTTTGTGGGCCGGATAGCACTGCATAACCGTCAAACGCTGAGATCCTACATGAAAGCGGCAGGCTTTCGTCCCTACGCCAGGGAGTGGTGGCACTTCGAACTTATCAATGAGCCCTTTAATCGTAACAGGTTTGACTTTGAGATCGTGGCCTCACCAACATCCAACGAAAGGCGCTAAGCCGAAGCCCTGGATAGGTGCCACGGCGCAGCTGCTCTTGTTGGGCTCACATGGCCAAGCGTTCAGGCCATCCAAACGACAAGGTTACGAAGGGGCCGGCGGCGCCAGCCCCAAGGCGCCTACTTCTTTTTCCCATCGGCATCGAACTGTTTGAGGAAGGCGATCAGGTCGTTGATCTTCTGCTCGTCCTTCAGACCGGCATAGGCCATCTTGGTACCCGGGACTTTCGCTTTCGGATCCTTGATGTATTCGCGGAAGGTCGCCTCGTCCCAGGTGATGCCTGAATTCTTGTTCGCGTCGGAATACGAATAACCGGGAACGCTGCCTGCCTTGCGCCCGATGACACCGTTCAGAACCGGTCCAACGGCATTCTTCGCGTTCTCGCCGATCTGATGGCACAGCTTGCACGTGCTGAAGACCTTTTCGCCGGCGGCGGCATCTTGCGCGCTCGCTTCGCCGGCGCCCGCAATCACCAGCAGTGCAACAAGAATAAATCTTCGCATCCTATTCTCCTGTCTCGGTTATCCCTTGGGACGGATAGGCCGATCCCATGGTTCTGACTGTCGGCAGATCAGCATCACTCAAGCATCACATACGATCAAAGTTCCATCTGAATCGGTAATGCGCGCCTGCACATTTGGTCGAATAGACACGATGCTTCGGATCGTCGGCAACGGCATCAGGCTGAATGCGGTGGAAAGCGCATCCGCTTCGGTGGCCGTTGGCGCAATGACGCTCACGGTGCTGTACAGCGACGGGCTGCGTCCCGTCGTTGGATCGAACAGATGGGTGAACCGGCCTTTGGAGTCGAACCGGAATCCGGCGCCTGCCGAGGTCGAGACGGCACGATCGACAAGGTCGATGGTTTCGGTGAGCGCGCCGGGCTTGTCAGGATCGGCTAGACCCACCCGCCACGGCGTACCCTCGGGCCGCGATCCGATCGCCCGTATCTCGCCCATATCGACCAGCGTCGTCGACAGGCCCGCCTTGCGCAGCCTGTCGACGACGCAGTCGGTGGCGTAACCCTGGGCGATGCCGTTCAGCGTGATCGCGGCGCCGTGTCTGATCAGCGCTATTCGGTCTGCACTCACAAGCAGTCCGCTGTGGCCCACTTTCGCCAGCGCTTCGGCCAACTTCTCGGGCGACGGCCCTTCCGGATCGGGCCGCGCTGAAGAGAAATGGTCCGCGTAAAGCTGCCACAGCGGCTGGACCGTCGGATCGAACGCACCATCGGTCAGATCGCCGAAAAACAGCGAAGCCTTCAGCAGCGCGACCATGTCGGCGTCAGGAGAAACCAGAATACCGCTGCGGTTGAGGCTGCAGATCGCAGAGTCGGCCAGGTAGAGGCTGAATTGCTGCTCCAGCCGCCGCACGTCCTGGATGGACCGTTTAACAAGCCGTTCGGCCTCGGCGCGGTCCGGATGATAGATCTCGATCGATACCTGTGCGCCGAGCGCCGATCCTTGCCATCGCACGGCATCGCCAGCCTGCGCGGTTCGGCCACCGCTCAGAAATGCCGATCCGGCTGCCGTCGCAACAATGGTAATCATGCGTCGGCGCGTGAGATTTCGATTCAGCATCGGTTGCTCCTCTCAGTTGAGACGCACGTCGGAGTGTTCGGTCTGGTCGCCGGCTGTGTCGCTCCCCAGCACATAGGCGCTCGGAATTTCCGCGAAGGTGACGACCTTGCCGCCATTCGCGGTGACAAAGGCCTCGGCGGCGGCGCGATTGCCGAACGGCACCGCTTCGGCCGCGCCCATGCCGCCCTGCCTGCGACTCTCGATCACGAAGAACGCCTTGTGGGCGTCGATCCAGTTTGTTGCACCGGGATCCTCCCAACTCGTCGCCCGCGCCATGTCCGAGACGTAGATCGCGCGGATGTCGCGCGGCTGATCGGGCATCAATGTGAACGCCACAGTGTCGCGGACCGACGTAAACCAGAACGGATCGATCCGGCTCGCCGTGATAATCTGACCTTTCGGTCCCGGATGTTCGAGCAGGCTCATGCCGCAGAACACGCCCATCGCGTCGCTGCCGAGCGCGACCGGCGGCGGAACGACCGAGTTGGCCGCATCCTGATTGCAACCCGTGA
>JAJYAH010000785.1 GCA_021779635.1 Pseudomonadota bacterium
AACCCGTTCCGCCGCCCAGCCGCTTCCGCCAGCGCCGGAGATCACCTATCAACCCCCAGGGCTCTCACAATGATCGAGGGACCGGCGGGGGGCAGGTCACCAGCGCCCACCCGATTTCAAGACGTGCACGATGCCGCTGATGACACGAACGTCGTCGACCCGCGACTTGCCGCGCGTGTCCGTGGGCAGCAGCGGCGTCAGTCGCGAAAACTGCCGCTCGCTCAGCCGGAACACTTCGCCCATCGCCGCATCTTCCCCACCGGGGAAGGGGGATTACGACACGCCGCGCCGCATCAACCATTTTATGGGTCCGGATTCTAGCCTCCTCGGGCTCGACACGAACGGCCATGTCGGGCGGTATTGTTTGCCAACAGCGACTGATCCGCCACGATTGGAGCCTGTCATGCGTTCGGTCTTCGTCGACTGCTCGCCATTCGTCCGCAACCTAATGACACCTGAAATCGCTGCGATCGCGCCCGATCTGCACGTCCATGTCGGCGACCCCGATCCGGCGCGCCTGGCAGAACTCCTCGGTGGCGCGGTCGCGGTGGTCAATGGCCACACCCGCATGGATGCAACGTTGCTGGTCGCACATCCCATGCTGCGCAGCATCGTCTTTCTCGGCAGCGGACCAGCGAGCTACATCGATCTCGCGGCCGCCGAGCGTCTCGGCATTCGTGTGCGCGCGGTACTGAACTACGGAGACCGGACTGTGGCGGAACATGGCTTCGCCCTGATCCTGGCGGCGGCGCGCCGCGTGGCCGCGATGGACCATGACCTACGATCCGGAGTGTGGCAGCCGCTGGACGGAATTGAACTTGCCGGCAAGACCCTCGGCGTGGTCGGGCTCGGCGGCATTGGCCGCGAAATGGTTCGTATCGCGCATGGATTCGGTATGCGCGTGGTCGCCTGGAGCCGTGGAGGCGTCGCCTCCGATCTGCCGTGCCTCGGAATGGACCTGGACGAACTGCTGCGTAACGCCAATGTCGTCTCGCTAAACCTGCGTCTCGACGAGGCAACGCGGCGGATCATCGATGCGCGCCGTATTGGTCTGCTGCAACCAGGCGCGATCCTGGTGAATACCGCTCGCGGCGGGCTGGTCGATGAAGACGCCCTGGTGGCGGCGTTGCATGCGCGGCGAATCGGCCACGCTGCACTCGATGTTTTTGCGACGGAACCATTGCCGCTAGGCCATCCGCTCACCCTTCTGGACAACGTTACGCTGACGGCTCACGCCGGCTTCAAGACACCGGAGGCGACAAAGCGGCTGATCGCCAGTGGGCTCCGTCTGCTGCGTCAGGATCTCGATTCGTTGGCCGCAGGCGCGACGCTTCCGCGCGCGTAGCAGGCGACGAGATGCTCGGCGCCGATCATGCTGGTCGGCGGATGAGACGTGGTGCAGATAGCGGTTGCGATCCGACAGCGCGCCGCGTAACGGCAGCCGCGGGCGCTCCGTGGCTCGCCCAGAGTCTCTGCCGGCTGGGCGCTGTCCTCGATGTCCTCGGTCACGACAGTGTCACGGATCGTGCCAAGTAGCGCTTCCGTATAGGGATGGCGCGGCGCCGCGAACAGGTCCGCAGTGGTGGCGATCTCGACCAGCTTACCGAAATACATCACGCCGATCCTGTGGCAGAGGTAGCGCGCGACATGCAGATCGTGCGTGATGAACAGGAGTGCTACCCCAAGCCGGCCCTGAACGTCCTTCAGCAGGTTAAGGATTTGTGCGCGCACGGAAACATCGAGCTTTGAGACCGGCTCGTCGGCGACGATCAGCGCAGGTGCAAGCGTTAAAGCACGGGCGATGGCCACGCGCTGCAACTGACCTCCGGACAACTCATGCGGAAAGCGTTCCCGCATCGCCGGTGACAGGCCGATAGCAGCCAGGCGCTTGCCGATCTCCTCGGTGACAGTTGCGCGCGAGCAGACGTTGTGTAGCAATAGCGGAACCGCCAATGACTGGCCGATATTCTGACGCGGGTTGAACGACGACAGCGGATCCTGAAAGATCATCTGAAGGTCACGCCGGTAAGGGCGCAGGAGTCCCTCGCCCAGATGGGTGATGTCCGTGCCGCGAAAAAGGATGCGTCCCGCGGCCGGCTCATGCAGACGGAGCAACGTCTTGCCTACGGTCGTCTTGCCGGAGCCGGATTCGCCGACAAGGCCGATAACCTCACCCGGCCGGATATCGAGATTCACATCGTCGACCGCCCGGAATCGCCGCGGCCCCCCGGCTTCGCGACCGCGGTTCGGGAATTCTACCGTCAGGTTACGCAATTCCAGCAATGGAGTGGTTGTTGGATTAGGCATGCAGGACGCACCTGACCTGCCGTGACGGGGTGGGGTTCGACATCGCGGGATGCGCAGCACGACAAGACTCGCGCACATGCGGACAACGTGGCGCGAACAGGCAGCTCGTCGCGCGCAGTGTCGGCCTCGGCAGTTCGCCCGCGATTTCACGCAGCCGGCCACCATGGCTGAGTGCGGTCGCGGTCTCGATAAGGCCCTGGGTGTAGGGATGTAATGGCGTAGCGAAAACATCCCGAGTGGGGCCAGACTCGACAATCTCGCCCGCATACATCACGGCAATACGGTCGCACAACGCCGTGGCGATCGCCATGTCGTGCGTGATGAATATGATTGCGGAGCCGACTTTTCGTTGCAGACGACGAAAGAGTGCGAGGATCTGCCGCTCGACAATGTTGTCGAGGTTGGTCGTCGGCTCGTCTGCGATGATCAACTCCGGTTCGAGCGCCAAAACCATGCCTATGAGGACACGTTGCAACATGCCGCCGCTCAGCTGATGAGGATAGAGGCGCAGCAGCCGCGAGGGCTGGGCGATCCCGACCTCGGTGAGCAACGTCTCCGTCGCGGGGCGCCAATCGGCGACAATGGAGCGGCTGGATGCCGCCATGCTGCGCGAGGCGCGGCGGCGAAATATCTCGACAAAATGCCAGGCGATGCTTTTTGCCGGATTAAAGGCTCCTGGTGGATTTTGAAATACCATGGCGAGATGTAGGCCGCGTAGGGCACGGAAGGCGCCATCAGTCATTCCGCGCAGGTCTTGGCCACGGAATCGCAGGAGATCGGCATCAGTCACCGCAGTAGGGGGCAGCAGCCGCAGGATCGACAGGCCGGTCATGGTCTTGCCGGAGCCGGATTCCCCAATCAGGCCCAACACCTCTCCCTGACGCAACGTAAGGTCGACACCACGTACAGCCATGAGCGAACCGTGGCGCATCGGGAAGCTCGTTCGTAATCCACGGACTTCGAGAACGGCCTCGGTCACCTGTCAACCTGTTGGCGCAGTCGTGGATCGGTCAAATCGCGTACCCCATCGCCGAGAAGATTGAGCCCCAACAACGCAACCGAGATCGTCAGGCCGGTGAGCGTCAGCACCCAAGGTGCGCGCACAAAATATTCGCGACCATCGGCCATGATGACGCCGAGCGAGGGCGTCGGCGGCTGCACACCGAGGCCGAGAAAGCTCAGGCCGGCTTCGATGACGATGCCAAACGCGACACCGATGGAAGCCTGTGGTTGACGTTTGGCTCTTATTGGTCCGGCATCAAACTGATTCGGCTGAATCCGCAGACCGGGAAGCGGATTGCATCGGATTCGAAGATGTATTCCCTCGCTTACAATGTGTCAATCGAAGCTTCCTATCTGTGCAAGCATGACAGCTACTATTATCTCTTTGTGAACTGGGGTTCATGCTGCCAAGGCACCAACAGCACCTACAACATCCG